>NZ_JACCSO010000714.1 GCF_013812955.1 Nannocystis sp.
ATCAGGGCCGGGCCGATCAGCCCGCCGGCGCACACCAGCGCGCCCTGGATGTTGCCCAGCGGCGCCGCCGTATATGCGGTGCCCGAGCCGTCGCCGCGGATCACGAAGCGATCGAAGCGGCCCCCGAGCGCCAGCGCCGTCAGGCCGTGGCCGAGCTCGTGCGCGACCGTCGACAGCCACAACAGCGGCACCCCGAGCACGCTGAGCACCGGCAAACGCGGCAGCGCCAGCGTCAGCGCCACGCTCCACAACAGCGCGCTGCGGGCCTGGCGGGTCACCGCCACCCGCTGCACCGCTCGCTCGTGCGCCCGTACTGCTGCAGACATGGGCGTCGATGCTACCACGCCCGCCCGCCGCGGCCAGCGTCAGCCGTACGGCTCCTCCTCGCGCACCGACTCGAGCACGATGTCCCCGCGGCGCAGCAGGCCCGCCTTGTACAGCGTATGCGCGAGCATCTGCGGGCAGTTGCGGAGAATGAGCGGGGTCCGGGCCGCGCGCGCGCGCAGCAGGTCGACGGTCGCGGCGAGCTCGGCGCCCGTGCCGGTCTCGAGCTCGGCGAGGTCCAGGACCTCGGCATTGTCCGCGCGCCGCTCCACTGGTTCGCCTCGCCGGAGATCATACCGCGCTCCAGGTCGACCCGGCGCCATGAAAGCGGGCCCGCTCGCGATCCGCGGAGCGGGCAGGATGGCCGCGGCGAGTGGGTGCGCCCCTGAGAACGCCGCTGTCGGCGGCGCGTCGCGTTTGTTATGCTGGCGGCGCATGACACGCTGCCTCGCCGTGCGCCGAGCACCGCTGCTCGCGGGCCTCGCCACGGTCGTGGCGCTGACGCTCGGCGGCTCGAGCCCGGTCCGGGCCTGCAAGCCGCCGCCGTACTTCGCGGAGCACCTGGAATTTCGCCTCACGAATGCGAACGGGTCGACGCTTGCGCCCCCGCGGCTGCGCGCATCGACCGTGGACCCCGAGTCGATGCAAATCGACGGACTCGGGAGGTATCTGCGGCTGACCGAACGGGCCGCCGACATGACGCCGGCCATGCAGCGGTACATTCGCCGGCAGAGCCGGCTCGGACGCGTCATGTGCTTCTCCGCGTGGATCTCCCGCGCGCCGGCGATCCCCGGGACCTATGCACAGGACGCCGGCCGCGATGATCAGTGGGACATCGAGGCGCCCTGGGACCAGGTGTGGCCGAAGGGGACGCCGGGCCTGATGGTCCTCGATCCCACCCGCAAGACGCTGACGCTGCGCATCGGCGGCGGCGAGAACCCGGTCGAGCTCGAGTATACGCTCACGCAGGCGAGCTACTCACAATGCAGCGTCGCGCCCGATGCCGGCGCGCCCGGGCTGCTCGCGCTCACGCTGCTCGGACTGCGGCGACGGCGAAGACGCCACGCACCCCATGCCTCTCGGTCAGCGGATGCGTGAGCCTGAATGCGGCGGCAGCTTCCTGCTATCCTGCGGGCACACTGAGCGCCTGGATCCTGTGCCCCCCTGCACGGTCGGGCAGAGCCGGGGCGAGGGCCAGATCACGGGGGAGAGACGAGGGCATCCGAGGCGGCGAGACCTCCGGCGAGCATGGCGCCGTTTTGCTCCCATGCGCCAAGGCTCGCGGCATTCGTCGCCAGGAAGCGGGTCTCGATAATGATCGACTGGCCGTCAGGCGCGTTGAAGCAGAAGGTGGAGGACTCTCGCGGTTCGCCTGGCAAGATCAGCCACGCCCGGCGCGCGCCGCTCAGAAAACAATAAGTCACCATCTGCTGCAGGTTTCCCGCGCTGACTTCGTGTTTGAATTTCGCATCGACCACGAGCAGACCATCGGCGGTCTGACACAGTAGGTCGAGATACATCGATCGGTGACCGGATGTGCGCGATAGCCGTTCGACGTAGGTCACCGGGGCCCTCGCCTTGCAATCGACGCCTGCACGAGCGAATGCGGTGGCGACCGCCTTCTCGAACAACCGCTCGAGGTTGAGGATGAACGCAAAACCGGGCAAGCGCTGGCCGTCTCCCAGCCGCTGGTTCTGCAGGATCAGCCGCGCCAGGCGATATGCCCCCTGAAACGGCCACTCGTTGCGCTGGAGCGGCGCTCTGCCGTAAAGCAGCGAGTCCTCGATACGCGCAGGTATGCCCGCGAGGAGATGTGAGGCCCCGGCCAGCGCTCCTGCGAGGCGCGTGCTGACCAGCGGATCTCGCCGTGCCCGTTCCAGCGCCGCCACCAAGAAGCAGTTGAGCGGGCTGTCCGGGACCCGCATCCACGACGTGCAAGGTATTTTGCTCCAGTCGTGTCCACGCACGGCGTGACGCGTAAAGTCAATCCGCCCCCGGATATACGGTGAGACGGCCTGTACAGGCTGGTAGACCCGGGTGACGCCCGACGACATGCACGCGCGCGTCAACAACTGCACGTAGATGGCCGCCAGGAGCCCTGAGATTTCGCCCTCCTCCGTGACCGCGTCGATGTCCCGATCGAGCACGATATCGCGGAGCGACGGGTCGGTATAGGCCAACCACGCCGCGAGCGCATGAGCTGGGGCCTTGGCAGAGCGTATCCTGAGGACGCACCCTGAGGGCAGAACGACGTGACCGACCGCCCGAACGAAGGCCCAGCCCGATCGGCGGAGCGTCATGAACTGGGGGAACTTCAGACGCAAGTACGACAGATCCGAAGCGTCCAGCCCGTGGACCGGTTCATTCTCGGTGATCTCGCAGACCCTCGGTCTCATGCGGGGCCCGGGTCGACCGTTTCGGCCCATTGGGCCCATAACTTGCGGATGGCCTGCAATCCATCGCTATCGTGAAACAGGTACTCTCCGAGCAGCGGCTCGATGTCGAGTCGCCAGATCTTGTGGAGATTTTCCACGACGTCGAGCGGATAGGCGGGGTTTAGGAAGAAGCTGTGCCCCAGCATGTGCTCGGCCCCCAGGCGCTGGCGAAGCCAGTCATTGAGCCGTTGAATGATCTCGACCATCTTCCCGATCTGAGGAGCCTCGGCCCACTCCTCGCGGACGACCCCGAGATCAGGCGCAAGGTAGACGAAGCCGAAGCGCCGGCGGAGCGCATAGTCCATCAAAGCGACGCTGCGGTCGACGCTGTTCATCGTGCCGATGACCACGAGGTTTGCCGGCACGATCAGGGTGCCGCCGCCGAGGATGCTGACCGGCCGTCCGCGGTATTCGAGGGCGAACAGCGCCTCGCCGAAGATCCGGCTCGGCTCGCCGCGATTGATCTCGTCGATGACAAGTACATAGAACCGGTCGGGATCTTCCTGGGCAGCCTTGCAGATCTGCACAAAGGGCCCCGGCTTGATACAATAACGCAGGTTGGGCTCCCCGGTGTCGGGCCGCAGCCCCTGGATGAAGTCCTCGTACGTGTAGCCAGGGTGGAACTGGACCAATCGATAGCGTCCGTCTTCGGACGGCGTCGACTCGCCCGCGAGCGCCTGGGCGATCAACCTCGCTGTATAGGTCTTTCCGGTCCCCGGGGGGCCGTAGAAGATGATATTTCGCGCCAGCGGGACCTGCGGGGTGGGGCCGACATCCGGGCGAATTCGATCGCTGATCGCCGCGTAAACCTGTCGGTTGAGCATCCCCTCGCAGTTGGTCCACTGAAGGATGTCCCACTCGTCGTCTTCGATGTCAGCGTCCTCCGGGGTCGCATCGGGGAGACTCGAGGCCGGGGAATTAGGTGCGACCATCCCGCGCACCGTGGCGCGCGATCCACGAAATTCTTCGATGGACCAGGTCTTATCCTCTCGTCTCAGGCGCGCCCTGCCAACATCGGTGATCTCCCATGCTCCGTGGCCGATGTTCGTGGCCTCACCGTTGCGTTTCAGGGCCGAGATCGCCCACGCCGCCCGATCGGCGACGACGGTCATCCCTTGTGGAACAATGCGCTGGTCACCCGGAAGCAGGTCTTTTTTGAGGTCTTCGGCGACACCAGTGAGCAATTGGGGCTTGAGCTGTACGCCGTGGGCGAGCCGACGCAGCAGCGGAATTTGGTAAGCCTCCGGCCTCATCACCTCCACCGTCTCCTGCGGGGCATCGAGCGCGCCGGTCTCAGCGTCGCTGAGGGATGGCCAGTCCGTGGGCACCTCGAGCGGGTTATGCTGGTGCTTGCGCCAATAACGCTGCCCGAGCTCCGTCAGGGCCCAGTGGCCCTTCTCGCCCCCCAAGACGCCGACCTTCCGCAATTCGTTTCGGGTCCAGCGCACATACTTTTTCTTGATGACATGAGCCCACTGTTGCGGGCGCAGCTTACCCTTATAATAATGGTAGATCCGCTCCTCCACCGCGAGCGGCCGGCTCTCGCCGCCGAGCTCGGTCAGGGCCTTCACGATCGGATGGACCCAGGCCCCGATCATGGCTGGCAACCCGCCCAGCTTCTGCTCGAGCGCCTGTACTTCGGGATCTTTTGAGGTTCTCGTGTTGGCCATAGTCTTACAGTTGGTGCACGTCTGAAAACGCGCGGCTCGGATGGGCGCCGAGCTCGGCGCAGCCGCCCATCTTCAATGACGCATAGGCCCTGACGGCCGGCGCATATCACTCGCGCGGCAGCACGCCGAAGCGCTCGCGCAACGCCGGCACGGTCTGGTCCATCACGTCCCAGTAATCGTGGCGCTGCGAGAAGTCGACGGCGGTGCCGCGGCCGCGCTCGAGCGCTGCGAGCACGCGCTCGGGGTCGAAGAGCACGCGGGCGCCGATGACCGACTCGCCGGGGGCGACCTTGAAGCCCGCGGTCGACTGCAGCAGCACCAGGAACAGCGCGCTGAACGGGTCCTCCTGGCGCATGCCCGCCGTGAAGGCCAGTGTCTGCAGCTCGCCCTCGAAGTTGGTGTCGTAGCCGGCGATGATGTGGATGATGTCGTGGTGGACCAGCGACTCGGGCACGTTGCCCTCGCCGGCGAACGCGAACTCGCGCTCCCGGTAGTAGCGCCACAGCTCGCGGCCGAGGGTGCCCTCGGGCAGGCTGCCGAGCTGGCGGTAGCGCAGCGCGAGCTCGGCGTTGTCGCGGCTCGGGTGGCTGACGCCGCGCAGGAGCTCGGCGGACAGCACGTCGGCGGGGAAGAACTGCATCACGCCCTGCCAGCCCTCGCTGGCGTAGAGGGTGCCGAGCCGCGGGGTGGCGAGGCGGCGCTGGTACTCGTGCATGGTCTGCTGGCGGTGGCGATGGACCAGCGCGTGGAAGCTGTGCATCTCGGCCTCGTCGATGGCGAGCGCGGCGCGAAACGCCGACAGCACCTTCCACTCCTCGGGCGAGATCTGGCCGTCGACGATGCCCATCACCAGGCAGGCCTTGAGGGCGACGATCCGGGCGGCGGAGCCGGTGACGACCGCGGCGAGCTCGGCGGGGGTGGTCAGCGGCAGGTCGCGCGGCTCGGCGTCGATACCGAGCAGCTCGGCCGAGGCGACCAGCATCGCCTGCTCCTTGACGGCGAAGGTCCCGTCGGCGACGGCGACGGTCTTGAGCGCGCGCAGCACG
This sequence comes from Nannocystis sp., assembly GCF_013812955.1. Taxonomy (GTDB): domain Bacteria; phylum Myxococcota_A; class Polyangia; order Nannocystales; family Nannocystaceae; genus Nannocystis. Next base: position 5,476 of record NZ_JACCSO010000714.1, read on the forward strand.
GCCAGCGATTCGGAGGGCGAGAAATCGAACAGCGATCGCATCAGCCGCGACGCTACCAAACATCGGGCCCCCTGGCAGCCTCCGCGGCCCCCGGGGATCCGCAATGGTTGCGGTGGCCGGGGTGTTCGCGGCGCTCGCGCATTCGCGCTTGACGCTGGCGCTGGGCGCGGTCTATGCCAGCGCCGTGATCACGCTCTATCAGCCGCCCCCGGCCTGGGGTATCTCGAGCCTGAGCCCGTTCTGCACCAAGGTGGAGACCTACCTGCGCATGGTCGGCCTGCCATTTCGGACCTCCGGCGGCGATCCACGCAAAAACCCGAAGGGCAAGGTCCCGTGGATCGAGGAGGACGGGCGCATGATCGCCGACTCGAGCGACATCCTCGACTACCTCAAGGCGCGCCACGGCGACCCGCTCGACGCCGACCTCGGCGCCGAGCAGCGGGCCCTCGCCCACCTGGCCCGCCGCCTGGTCGAGGAGCACCTCTACTGGGTGCTCGTCTACGGGCGCTGGGCCGAGGCCGAGGGCTTCGCGCTGACCCGCTCGGTGTTCATACCGCTGTTCCCGAAGCTGATCGGCGGCCTCATCATCCGCCAGATCCGCAAGGGCATGCTCGCGCAGGTGCACAGCCACGGGGTCGGGCGCCACGATCGCGCCGACATCTACCGCCGCGGCGCCGAGGACCTCGCCGCCCTCTCGGCGCTGCTCGGAGATCGGCCGTACTTCCTCGGCGAGCAGCCGACCTCCGTCGACGCCAGCATCTACGCCTTCACCTCGGCCGTGTGGCTGCACCCGGCCGACAACCCGCTCAAGCGCGAGCTCGGCAAGACCACCAACCTCGTCGCCTACACCGAGCGCATGCACAGCCGCTACTTCGCCGCGCCCGCCCCGGGCACCTGACTTCAGCCCTTGCGCCCGGTCATCTTGCGCAGGTAGCGGGGGATCAGGGTCTGGTAGAAGCGCTCGGGTGCGAGTCGCTTGAGCCGCCACATCCACGAACCGTCGGCGTGGGGCAGCGAGAACAGCTCGCCGACATCGACGCTGGCGAGGGCGTGGCGGGCGACCTCGGGGGCCTGGAGCTTGGCGCGGGCCATCAGCTTCTCGACGAGGTGGACCTGGTCCGGTTTCTGGGTCCGGGTCGCCTGCATGATGTTGGTCTGAAAGAAGGTCGGGCACAGCACGGTGACGCTGATCTTCGCGGGCTTGAGCTCCGGGCACAGCGTCTCCGAGAGGGCGACGACGCCGGCCTTGGTGACGTTGTAGGGGCCCATCTCCGGGGCGCACACCAGGCCGGCCGCGGACGCGACGTTCAGGATGGCACCGCCGCCGCGGGCCTTGAAGTGAGGGATGAAGGCGCGGCAGCCGTGCACGACGCCCATCAGGTTGATGCCGACGATCCACTTCCAGTCGGCGATCGGGATGTCCGCCATCGGGCCCGAGACCGCCACGCCCGCGTTGTTGACGATCAGGTCGGCGCCGCCGAAGGCCGCGCCGGCCTCCTCGACCAGACGCTCGACCTGCGTCAGCTGGGCGACGTCGCAGGCGACCGCGACGGCCTGGCCGCCGGCATCACGGACCGCAGCCGCGGTCAGCTCGGCCGCCGCGAGGTCGATGTCCGCGGCGAGCACACGGCCGCGGCGACGGGCGAGCTCGAGGCACAGCGCGCGGCCGAGGCCACCACCTGCGCCCGTGACGACGGCACGGGGACGATCGGGGAGAGACATGCGGCGCGCAGGGTAGCCCTGGACCGCCAGATTTGTCGACGCCTCGCGCAACACCGCGCGCATGCGGGCCGAACTCCCCCCGTGAATGCCTGGCCCTGCCCTCCGCTCCCCGTCCGTGCGCGCCGGACAGATCGCCCGGGAGATCGACCGCGACGAGCGCGTCGTGCTGCTCGCGCTCGGGCGCCGCCTCGCCGCCCTGCTGCGCGCCGCCCTCGACGACCGCGAGGCCGCCAACGGAGCCGCGCTCGACCCACCCAC
>NZ_JACCSO010000727.1 GCF_013812955.1 Nannocystis sp.
CGCGCGCGCGGTCCGTCTCATCGGGACGCTCGCTCGCTCGGGGCCGGCGGCGCCGCGCGGCGCTGGACCGGGACCCAGAGGCGAAAGGTCGCGCCGGGGCCGGCGCCGTCGAGCAGCACCAGGTCACCGCTGTGGGCGCGGGCGATCTCCCGCGCGAGCGCGAGGCCCAGGCCGATGCCGAGGGTCCGGCCCGACTGCGGCACGGTGCGCGTGATGAAGGCGTCGAAGATGATCTCGCGGATCTCCGCGGGCACGCCGGGCCCGTCGTCGCGGATCGTCACGCCGATGCATCCATCGCTGAGGCCGTCCGCTGGAGGCTCCCAGGTGCGCTCGACCAGCACGCGCTGGCCCCGACGCGACACCGACACGGCGTTGCGCACCAGGTTGGCGATCGCGCGCTCGAGCAGGACCGGGTCGAGCCGGGGACGCGGCGCCTCCCCGCGGCGCTCGACCTCGATGGTGACGCCGCGCTGCTCGGCCTCGGGCGCCTCGTCGGCGAGCGCCGCGTCGATGATGGCGTCGATCGAGCTGCCCTCGAGCAGGCGGAGCGGGCTGCCCTCGCGCAGGCGCGACAGGTCGAGCAACGTGGCGACCGTGCGGATCTCTCGCTCGCAGGCGACCCGCGCGATGGCCACCACGCGGGACTGTCGGACGTCGAGCTCGCCGACCACGCCGTCGCCGAGCAGCGCGAGGGCCTCGCGGATCTTCGACAGGGGCGTGCGCAGCTCGTGTGAGACCGAGGCGAGGAAGCTCTGCTTGAGCGCGTCGAGCTCGGCGAGCCGCTGGCGCATGCGCTCGAGCTCGCTCGCCAGCACTTGGATCTCGAGCGGGCCGTCGACCGCGACCGGCGTGCGAAAGTCACCGGTGCCGACGCGCCGTGCCGTCTCGGCCAGGCTCACCAGCGGCAGGCTGACCGAGCGGGCCATCTGTCGCGCCACCAGCAGCGCGAGCACCAGCGAGACGAGCGCCAGCGCCAGGCCGATCCATGTCGCCGCCGTGCCGATGCTGCGCGCCTCCTCTTCCTTCTGGGTGACCGCCTCGTGCAGCACCTGCAGGCGGGTGACCCACAGGCTGGTGAGGTTCTCGTCGAGCTGTTCGCGGCGGGTGTCGGCCGCGCGGGCGAGCAGCAGGTCGCAGACCGCGCCGGCGTCGACCTCACGGGCGAGCGCGAGGTAGTCCTCGGCCATCGGCCGCATCGCCGCGTCGATCGGCGCCGACTCGATCGTCTGGCGCAGCGCCTCGGTGAGGGGCGGGAGGCTGACTCGCGCCTCGGAGCGCCTGACGCCGTTGCTGCAGTCGTGTTGGGCGTGGCGCAGGGCCACGTCGATGTCCCACATCGCGCGGTGGAGGCGGCCCTCGTTGCGCAGGATCACCAGCTCGGTCTCGTTGAGGGCGCTGAGCACCGCCGAGACCTTCACGGTGGCGACCAGCAGCACCGCCAGCGCGGCCGTGACCAGCAGCACCGGGACCGTGTGAGACAGCAACAGACGAGTGAGGAGGCGCGCGCGCGGCCCGTGGCGCGGGCGGGGCTCCTCGACCGGGCCTGGTTTGTGCACCATGCGGCCAGAGTATCCCGCCTCACGGTGCGACCGGGAATTCGCCGGAGATGGCGCCGTCGCCTGGCGAGGGCCTTGGCGCCGCGCTGGCCTCTGCGCTGGGGGCGCGCGTGCGGGTGTGGCGGACCCACGAGATCAAGGCGTAGAGCGCCAACGCCGAGAGCACGCCGGTGAGGAAGTCGGTCATCGGCACCATCACGGCGGTGTAGACCATCATGGCGGCGTCCAGTCGCCCTTTGGACCAGACCTCGAGGATCTCGGCGGGCTTGATCATGTTGGAGGCGACCCAGAGCAAGATGCCGCCGATGCACGCCATCGGCACCATCTCGAGGTACGGGGCCACGAAGATCGCCAGTATGATCTTGAGCACGCCCTTGAAGTAGCCGGCCAGCGGGGTGACCGCGCCGGCCTTGATGCTGGTCGCGGTACGAGCCAGCGCGCCGGTGCAGGGGAAGCCGTTGAACAGCGGGGTGATGATCTGGACCATGCCCTGGCCCCAGAACTCCTTGTCGGGGTCGAACTTGGTGCCGCGGTTGTTGGCCAGGCGATCGGCCATCGAGCTGCACAGCAGGCTCTCGACGCCCGAGACGAAGACGATCGCCAGCACGAAGTAGACGAGGTCGCCGAACATCGCCGCCGTGGCCTCGGGGAGGCGCGGCGGCGTGAACACGAAGAAGTTCGACGGAATGGTGCCGTACTCGTCGCGGACCAGCGCGACGCCCTCGCCGGAGAGCACCGTCGCGGCCAGCAGGGTGCACAGGCCGAGCGCCAGCAGCGGGGCGGGGATGAAGATCAAAACTCCGCCGGCCGCCAATTGTGGCGTATACGGCAGAATTCAGGCGGTCGGATAGTCCTCTCCAGGCTTTCTCCAATTGCGTCGTTGCCGCGAGTTCTCGAGGGTCACGATCGCTTCGGCGTGCTGCGCCTTGCGCGAGTGCAAGTAGCGCTCGGTGGTGACGATGCTCGCGTGGCCGAGCAAGGTCTGGACCGTCTTCAGCGAGACGCCCGCGTCAAGGGCGTCGGTAGCGAAGGTGTGCCGCAGGGTGTGGATGCCCCGCGGGATCTGGGCCTTGGCCCAGATCGGCTCGAACCACGCCGGGAGGGTCTGGTTCGTCTTGATGAACGTTCCCTTGTAGGTCACGAACACGTGCCTGGCCGTCCGGGGGAAGGCCAGTAGCGCCGCGCGCAGCCGCTCGGTGAGCGGGATCCGGCGGTTCTTCTTGCCCTTGGGCGGGCCCTCCTGGCCGTTCCAGATCCGGTTCTGCACCACGATCTCGCCGCGATCGAAGTTAATGTCCGACCAGCGCAGCCCGATGATCTCGGAGTTGCGCAGCCCGCCGTCGACGCCGAGCAGCGCCACCAAGTAAAACTTGGCGCCGAACTCGAACGCGGTGTCGACGAGCTTGTCCCCCTCCTCGGGGGTGAGGACGGCCATCTCCTTCTGCTCGGCCTTGAGCCGCTTGATCTTCGGCGCCGCCTTGATCAGCTTCCACTCCACGGCGACGTTGAGCATCGTCGTGAGCTGGTCGCAGATCTTGTTGACGCTGTTGACGTCCTGGGTGTCGCGGGCCTTGCGGATCTTCTGGTACTCGACCGGGCCGATCTGGTCGATCCGCATGTTACCGAGGAGCGGCAACAGGTGCGTCTTCAGGCACTTCTGCCGCCCTTCGACGGTCGCTGTGCTGTGACGATTGGCGATGACGTACTCGTCGATCCACCGCACCGCGTAGTCCCTCAGCAGCGGGACCTCGGCGGGCTTTTGCGGGGCTTCCTCCTCGTCTGCCAGGCTCGCAGGTGTGCCGAAGTCCGCGAGGAAGCCCTTGGCCTTCTCGCGGGCCCACCGCTCGGTCGCAAGCTTCGAGGGCATCGGCGATCTCCATCGCCTGCGCACCTCTTTGCCGTTGATGAGCATGAACACGTCTGCCTCCCACTGTTCGGTGCCCTTGTAGGGGCGTACGACTGTTTTGGTGATCATTTGCACCTCGTTTCGTGAGGCGGCAAATGGGCTGGGCGCTCCCGCGCTTGCCCGAAGTTGAGCATGGTTTTCGCGCGGAAGTAAAGGCCCCCCGGCGCGTGTCTGCGCCTGTTCCCCGGCCCCCAGGCCCGTCTCCGGTGGCACACGATGCGCCCTGTCCTCCTGCCCCGGGAGCGCCGTCGTTGCTGATCGCCGTCCAGATCTTCCAACCATCGCCCAACTCCCACCGCGACTGCCTGTGACAGCCGGATTTCATCATCACGGTATCGTCGGGCCGTCGGGCTTGCAAGGCCCAGGAATCGCGCCGCGCGGGTGTTCACGGCTCATTGTCGACACCATGCGATTGCGCGATCCAGCATCTTCCTGGCCGAGGCCGTGCGGCATATTCGGGCCATCGGCGCCTCATCGGCGCCCCATATGTGCGGTCTGTTTTCTCCATCGGCGCCCTATGTGTGCGGTATGTGTGCGCCATC
>NZ_JACCSO010000743.1 GCF_013812955.1 Nannocystis sp.
AGCTCGGGGCGCTGCGCCAGTCGCTGGCCGCGCTGCCGGGCCTGCACGCGCTGCTCGCCGAGCTGGCCGGACGCCGGTTGCCGGCGCCGATCCCGGCTGCCCCTGCGGACAGGTCTGATCCTTCCAAAGGACATGTCTCTGCGGACAGGGCCGGCGGCCTTCAGGGCCACGTCCCTGCGGACCGCTCTGGATGTCCCTCAGGACATGTCCTGGAGGCCAGCCTGGCCGGGCGCCTGCCGGCCTTGCTCGACCTCGGCGGCGACCTGCTGGCCGACCTCCACGTCGAGCTGGCGCGGGTATTGGTGGACGAGCCGCCGACGCACACCCGCGACGGCGGCATGGTGAGGCCGGGCGCGGACCCGGAGCTCGACCGCCAGCACGGGCTGCGCGACGGCGGGCGCGAGGCGCTGGCGGCGATCGAGATCCGCGAGCGCGAGCGCACCGGCATCGCCAACCTGCGGGTCCAGCACAACCGCGTGTTCGGCTACTTCATCGAGGTCATGAAGTCGCAGCTGGCGCGGGTGCCCGGCGACTACATCCGCAAGCAGACGATGAGCAACGCCGAGCGCTTCGTCACCCCGGAGCTGTCCGAGCACGAGACCGCGGTGCTCGGGGCCCAGGCGGCGGCGCTGGAGCGCGAGCAGCAGCTGTTTTTGGCCTTGCGCGAGCACGTCAGCCAGGCCGGCGAGCGCCTGTGTCAGGTCGGCGAGGCGCTGGCCCGCCTCGACGTGCTCGCCGGTCTCGCGGAGATCGCCGAGACCCACGGCTACGTGCGCCCGGAGCTGTGCGAGGAGCCGGTGCTGGAGATCGAGGAGGGCCGCCACCCGGTGGTCGAGCGCATGCTCGGCGCTGGCCGCTTCGTCCCGAACAACCTCGGCCTGCGCGGCGGCGCCGGCCCTGGCGGGGCCACTGCGCGCTTCCTCCTGGTCACCGGCCCGAACATGGGCGGCAAGAGCACGGTGATGCGGATGGCGGCCCTGATCGCGATCCTGGCCCACGCCGGCGCCTTCGTGCCGGCCGTGCGCGCGCGGGTCGGCCTGGTCGACCGGATCTTCACCCGCGTCGGGGCGGCCGACGACCTCGGCCGCGGCGACAGCACCTTCATGGTCGAGATGCGCGAGACGGCGTCGATCCTGAGCCAGGCGACGCCGCGCAGCCTGGTCCTGCTCGACGAGATCGGCCGCGGCACCGCGACCTTCGACGGCCTCGCGCTCGCCTGGGCGATCACCGAATTCATCCACGACCAGATCGCCTGCCGGGCGCTGTTCGCCACCCACTACCACGAGCTCACCGCGCTGTCGGAGCGGCTCGCCGGGCTGCGCAACGTGCACGTCGCGGTCCACGAGGAGCGCGGCACGATCATGTTCCTGCACCGGCTCGAGGCCGGCGCCGCGGAGCACAGCTACGGCATCCAGGTCGGCCGCCTCGCCGGGCTGCCGGCCTCGGTGCTGCGCCGCGCCCATCGCCTGCTGACGCGGCTGGAAGCGAAGGATGGCGCGGCGGCGCCGCAGCTGGATCTGTTCAGCCGCCCGGTCGACGACAGCGACCATCCGCCACAAGCGATCGCCCACGAGGCCATCCTCGGCGACCTGCGCGCGCTGAGCCCCGATGAGCTGAGCCCGCGGGCGGCCCACGAGGCGCTGCGGCTGCTGCACGAGCGGCTGCTCCGGGTCGAGCAGGGCGCGGCCTGAGCGGCTGTCCACCGGCCGAGTGCGGGCCGATTGAGAACCTGTCCCGAGGGACAGGCGCACGCGAGCGCGCGCGCTCTGGTAAGGTGGGACGTGCCGCCGCGTCGCGCTCGCCCCGAGGCTGACCCGCTCGGGCTGTTCCATGCGCCGGTGGGGCAGTGGTTTCGCGAGACACTGGGTGAGCCGACCCCGGCCCAGGCGCGGGCCTGGCCGGCGATCGCCGCCGGGCGCTCGACCCTGCTGCTGGCGCCGACCGGCTCGGGCAAGACCCTCGCGGCGTTCTTGGCGGCGCTCGATCGGCTGATGTTCTCGCCGGAGCCGCCGCAGCTGCAGCGCTGTCGATTGTTGTACATCTCGCCGCTCAAGGCGCTGGCGGTCGACATCGAGCGCAACCTGCAGGCGCCGCTGTCGGGCATCACCGCGGCGGCGACGCAGATGGACGTGGCGCACCGGGTGCCGCAGGTCGGGGTGCGCTCGGGCGATACGCCGGCGAGCGAGCGCGCGCGCCTGGCCCGGCGTCCGCCCGACATCCTGATCACCCCGCCGGAGTCGCTGTATCTGCTGCTGACCAGCGAGGCGCGCTCAATCCTCACTTCCGTCGAGACGGTCATCGTCGACGAGATCCACGCGATGGTGGCGACCAAGCGCGGGGCGCACCTGTTCGTGTCGCTCGAGCGGCTCGAGGCGCTGCGGCGAGCCGCCAGGCCCGACGTGGCGGCGACCCAGCGTATTGGTCTATCGGCGACGCAGCGGCCGCTCGACGAGGTCGCCCGCCTGCTCGGCGGCGCCGAGATCGACGTCGAGGGCCTGGCGAGCCCGCGCCCGGTCGAGATCGCCGACGCCGGCACGCGCAAGCGCTGGGACCTGCGCGTCGAGGTCCCGGTCGAGGACATGGCGCGGCTCGCCGCCGAAGCGGCCGGACCTGCCGGACCGGCCGCCGACATGGCCGTTGGGGCAGGTCCAAAAGGCAAGGTTGCAAAGGCCAGGTCGATCCAGAGCGGGCCGGCGCCCGGGCGCTCGATCTGGCCGTCGATGTATCCGCGCCTGGTCGAGCTGATCCGCGAGCATCGCTCGACGATGATCTTCTGCAACAGCCGGCGCCTGGCCGAGCGGCTGGCGGCGGCGATCAACGAGGCGGCGGGCGAGGAGCTGGCGATGGCGCACCACGGATCGGTGGCCCGCGAGCGCCGGCAGATGATCGAGGAGCGGCTCAAGCGCGGCGCGCTGCCGGCGATCGTGGCGACCAGCTCGCTCGAGCTCGGCATCGACATCGGCGCGATCGATCTCGTGGTCCAGATCGAGGCGCCGCCGGCGGTGTCGGCGGGGATCCAGCGCATCGGTCGCGCCGGGCATCAGGTCGACGCGGTGTCGCGGGGGATCTTGATCCCGAAGTTTCGCGGCGACCTGCTGGCCTGCGCCGCCGCGACCCCGCGCATGCGAGGCGGTGAGGTCGAGGAGAGCCGATACCCGCGATGCCCGCTCGACGTGCTCGCCCAGCAGGTGGTCGCGGCGCTGGCGATGGACCCGTGGTCGGTCGACGATCTGCACGCGCTGATGCGCCAGGCCGCGCCCTTCAGCGAGCTGCCGCGCTCGGTCTTCGAGGGCGTGCTCGACATGCTCTCGGGGCGCTACCCCTCGGACGAGTTCGCGGAGCTGCGGCCGCGCATCGTCTGGGATCGCGTGGAGGGTCAGCTGCGCGCGCGTGAGGGCGCCAAGATGCTGGCGGTGCTCAGCGGCGGCACGATCCCCGACCGCGGGCTCTACGGGGTGTTTCTGGTCGGCGAGGCGGGCAAGGCCGGGCGCCGGGTCGGTGAGCTCGACGAGGAGATGGTGTTCGAGTCGCGGGTCGGCGAGGTGTTCGTGCTCGGGGCCTCGTCGTGGCGCATCGAGGACATCGGCGCCGATCGGGTGCTGGTGTCGCCGGCGCCGGGGCAGCCGGGCAAGATGCCGTTTTGGCACGGGGACCGCGCGGGTCGGCCGATCGCCTTCGGCCGCGCGATCGGTCAGCTCGCGCGCGAGCTCGCCAAGGCGCCGGAGGCGAAGGCGGTGGCGCGCCTGCACGAGGAGCACGGCCTCGACGAGCGCGCCGCTCGCAACCTGCGGACCTATCTCAAGGAGCAGGTCGCCGCGACCGGTGAGGTCCCGAGCGATCAGACGATCGTGATCGAGCGCTACCTCGACGAGCTCGGCGATTATCGCGTGTGCATGCTTTCGCCGTTCGGGGCCCGCGTGCACGCCCCGTGGGCGCTGGCGATCGTCGCGCGCCTGCGCGAGGACAGCGGTATCGAGGTCGATCCGATGTGGTCGGACGACGGCATCGTGCTGCGCTTTCCGGCCGCCGACGGTCCACCGGACGTCGCGCCGCTGCTGATCCTCCCGGAGGAGATCGAGGACCGGGTGGTCGCCGCGCTGGGGCACACGGCGGTGTTCGCCGCCCGCTTCCGCGAGAACGCGGCCCGGGCGCTGCTGCTGCCGCGGCGGTTCCCCGGCAAGCGCTCGCCGCTGTGGGCCCAGCGTCGGCGCTCCGCCGACCTGCTGGCGGTGGCCTCGCGCTACGCGTCGTTCCCGATGATCCTCGAGACGTATCGCGAGTGCCTGCGCGACGTCTTCGACCTGCCGGCGCTGGTCGATCTGCTGCGCCAGATCGGCACGCGCGAGCTGCGGGTCCACGTGGTCGACACCCACAAGCCCTCGCCCTTCGCGTCGTCGCTGCTGTTCTCCTACGTCGCCAACTTCATCTACGAGGGCGACGCGCCGCTGGCCGAGCGCCGGGCCCAGGCGCTCGCGGTCGACCCGGTGCAGCTGCGGGCCCTGCTCGGCGAGGCGAGCCTGCGCGAGCTGCTCGACCCCGAGGCGATCCAGGACACCGAGCTCGGATTGCAGCGCCTCGGCGGCCATCGCCCTGCTGCGTCGGCGGATGCTTTGCACGACCTGCTGCTGTCGCTCGGCGACCTGACGGCCGCGGAGTGCGAGGATCGCTGTCGCCCGCCGGAGTCGGCCCGCGGCTGGCTGGCGGCGTTGCTCGACGAGCGGCGGGTGTTCGGGTTTATGTCCGTAGGGACAGGTCCTGAAGGCCATGTCGATACCCGCGCGAGCTTCGCGGTGGCGGAGGGCGGAGGTGATGATGCGACCCGTCGGTTCGCGGCGGCGGAGGACGCCGGGCGGCTGCGCGCGATCGGGGTGGTGCCTCCGCCCGGGCTGGCGCCGGCGCTGCTCGAGCCGGTCGCGGACCCGGTCGGCGACCTGGTGTCCCGCTACGCGCGCACCCAC
>NZ_JACCSO010000766.1 GCF_013812955.1 Nannocystis sp.
GGGGTGGGCTGCTGCGAGGCTTCGTCCATGAGCCGCGAGCGGGCGAGGGGTCCGGCGCCGCGGCGATCAAGCGCCCGCGGCCGCCTCGTGACTGTCCTGAATGTGTTTGCGCAGCGTCGCCCGCTGCTCGTCGCTCATGCCATGGAAGCGGATCGCCATGTCGCGCGAGCCAGCCCGCACGACGGTGCCCATGAGCGGCATGCTCGGCAGGCTCGCCAGGCTCGCCAGACCCCCCGCGAGCGTCGGGAAGCTCAGCACCAGCGACACAGCCGCGCCGACCTCCTCCCACGCCGGTCCGCCGAGCTTGCAACCACCGAGGCTCAGGTCCTCGAGCGCACGCCACAGCACCACCTCGGCGCCGACGACATCGGCCTGGGCGTGCACGCGAAGACGGGGGTGGAAGCGGGCCTCGGGCATCGTGGGCGATGATAGCGGCTCATCCGCCACGCGCGATGCCGGTCTCGAAGGACGTCCTGGCACAGCTCGCTGCCACGCCTTGCCAAAATGTCAGCGACAGCGCGGTTTGTCGCCGGAAAAACTGCGAGGAAGTGCTTGATCTCGCGGCCATTCTGGGCGAGGCATGGCACGGGCCAGTGGCTTGCAGCAGCCGCCCACGTCTTCACCTCGCATGTCCGGTCGCACCTCAACACTCCTCCTCGCCGTTTTGCTCGCCGCGCCGGCGGCGATCGGTGCCTGCAAGAACGTCACGGTGATCCCGGGCACCGAGGTCCCGGACACGCCGGACAACCGGGAGATCGTGCAGGTCCTCGAGCGCTTCCGCGGCGCCTTCGTGCGCCAGGACCCCGCCCTGATCCTGGCGACCGCGCACCCGACTTATTACGACGAGTCGGGCACCGACGACCCCTCGGACGACATCGTCTTCGAGGAGCTCGGCCAGACCCTGCAGCGTCGCATCGCCCAGATCGAGTCGGTGCGCTTCACCATCGAGTATCTCGACATCTTCATCCGCCGCGACCGCGCCACCGTGCACGTCTGGATCGACGCCAGCTTTCGCATGAAGCCGATCCTCGGCGACGACGGCCTGCCCCGCTTCACCGCCCGCGTGGTGCCGAAGCAGGACTACGCGAAGTTCGAGCTCATCCGCGAGGGTGACTCCTGGCTGCTCACCAAGGGCATCTGACTAGCTTTTCGCGCTCGTCCCTTCGCGCTCGCTTAGCGCCGCGCTCGAGCTGACCGTCGCCCTCGTGCCGTCGCGCCGCGCTCGAGCTGACCGTCGCCCTCGTGCCGTCGCGCCGCTCAACTCGACGCGGAGCTGTACCCGCGCAGCGATCGCGTCCACAGCAGGCGCGCGATCACCATCAAGGCGACGCTGGTGGTGATCGCCGACAGCACCGTGCCGCCCGCGAGTCGCCCGAGCAGCGCCTCGGACGGGTAGGTCGTCATCACCGCGAGCGGGATCACGAACGTGAACACCATGCGCAGGAACCCGCGAAACACCTGCGCCGGCCAGCGCGCGAAGTCCAGCAGCGCCTCCATCAAGAAGGTCAGGTTCTGCAGCTGCACCGCGCGGAAGCTGGCGCACAGGATCAGCACCCCGACCGCATAGAGCGCGAGCAAACCCGCGAAGCCCATGCCGAGCGCCGCGAGCATGTCGAGGCCCGAGGGCACCCGGCCGAGCTTGACCAGTCCCGCGACGATCAGCCCCACCCCGCCGAGCGCCTCGATCAGGCGCCAGGGCGCGAACGCGGTGACGAGGCACAGCACCAGCGCGTCGGCCGGACGCAGCAGCACGTAGTCGAGCGTGCCCTTGCGGATGTGATTCATGCTCTCGTTGAGGGCCGGCTGGATCAGCGCCCCGAACAGCCCCGAGACCAGCGTGAAGCAGCCGGTCAGCACCACCAGCTCCCACGCGCTCCAGCCCTCGACCGTGTCGAGGTGCTCGACCGCGATCAGCAGCGGGGCCATGCCGAGCGCGCTCCACAGGATCCCGAGGATCCCCTCCGTCCAGAAGCCGAGCCGGTATTGCAGGGCCGCCAGCACGCTCATGCGCAGCTGGCCGCCGACCAGGCGCAGATAATAGCCGGCGCTGCGTCCCCCGCTCATGCCCCTACCGCTCCGTACGCGCGCAGGCCCCGGCGCCACAGCCACAGCGCGAGCGCGCCGAACACCGCGAGCCACAGCAGCTGCAAGGCGAAGCCGGTCGCCAGCTCGGGCCCCGAGAGCCGGCCGATCGTCAGCTCGACCGGGAAGCCGAGCGCCGCGTGGAACGGCAGGTAACGGACGATCGCGGCCAGGCCGGCGGGGAACAGGCTGGTCGGGACCGCGTAGCCCGACAGCACCATGTAGAGGCCCAGCCACAGCTCGAACAGATAGGTCGAGGACGTCAGCCAGAACGCCAGGCACGCGACGCAGATCTGGACGCTGAGGTTGAGCAGCCACGCGAGCACCACCGCCACCGGCGCGAGCAGCAGGTGCAGGCCGGGCTCGAGCGCCAGCTCGCCGGCGAAGATCAGGACGATCACCCCGAGCGGCGCGGCCAGCAGCAAACGCACCGGCAGCGCCGCGAGGTTCGACATCAGGTGGTGCAGCAGCGGATGCACCGGGCGCATCAGCAGCACGCTGAGATCGCCGCTGCCGATCTGCGAGGCCAGGTCCCACACCACCCAGCTCGCGGTCATCTGCCGGATCAAGAACGCGGCCACGAAGTAGGCGATGAAGTCCGCGCGCCCGTAGTCGCCGATCGGCCCCGCCGCCGCCAGGCTGTGCCACAGCGCCAGCGAGACCAGCGGGAAGGTCGTCGTCAGGATCCAGATCAACAGCGCCGCGCGGTAGGCCATCGCCTCCGCGATGCCCAGCCGCCACATCGCCGCCAGCACCCGCCCGAGCTGCGCCACCCGGCCATGTCCACGCGGCTCTCGTGCTGTCGCTGGCGACATGTCCTCAAGGACAGGGCTCACGCGCCCCGCTCCGCGCCGGCCTCGCGGCGAAACAGCTCGCGCATCACCTCCTCCAGCGGCGCGTCCTGGACCACCAGTTCGCGCGCGCCCGGGAGCGCCAGCAGCACCTGCACGACCGCGGGCACCCGCTCCGGCTCGACGTCGAGGACCAGGCGCCCTGCCCCGCGCTCGACCACGTGCCCGAGCTCGGCCAGCTGCTCGGCCGGCGGATATTCGTCGGCGCCGACGCTGGTGCGCCGCAGCGGGCGGATCCTGCGGGTCAGGGCCTCGATGCTGCCGTCGAAGCGCAGCTGCCCGCCGTCGATCACGAGGATGCGCGGGCACAGGGCCGCGACGTCCTCCATGTAGTGGCTGGTCAGGATCACCGTCGCCCCGTGCTCGACGTTGTAGCGGCGCACGAACTCGCGGATCGACAGCTGCATCGCCACGTCCATGCCGATCGTCGGCTCGTCGAGGAACAGGATCTGCGGGGCATGCAGCAGCGCCGCGACCAGCTCGCACTTCATGCGCTCGCCGAGGCTCAGCTGCCTCACCGGGCGCCGCATGACCTCGCCGACCGCGAGCAGGCTCACGAGCTCGTCGAGGCGGCGCCGGTAGTCGCCGGCGTCGATGTCGAACACCACGCGGTTGAACTCGAAGGTGTCCACGGCGGGCAGATCCCAGCTCAGCTGGCGCTTTTGCCCCATGACCAGGCTGATCGTGCGCAGGAACTCCGAGCGCCGCTCCGCCGGCACGTGACCCATCACGCGCAACTCCCCCGAGCTCGGATACAGCAGTCCCGACAGCATCTTCAGGGTCGTGGTCTTGCCGGCGCCATTGGGCCCGAGAAAGCCCACGCGCTCCCCCGCGCCCAGCACGAAGCTCAGCTGCTTCACCGCGTCGACCTGCGTGTACTCCCGCCGGACCAGCGCGCGCAGCGCAGCGCCCAGGCCGGCCTCGCGGCGCGCCACCCGGAACTGCTTGCACAGCCCCCGGACCTCGACGGCCGGGCTGGCGCTGGGGACCATCGCGGCCACCTTTAGCACGGCCCGGCGGCGCGGTTGGGCAGCCGCAAGGGCACGAAGCTGCCGGTGCCGATGCAGGCGTTGAGGCCGAAGCTGCGGCAGACGTCCGGGCGAAAGCCGTGCACCGTGCAGCCGCGGTCGAAGAAAGCGCACGGGCTCTGGCCCTTGGACAGGTAGCCGGCGAGGTCCTCGGCCTCCTCCTCGAGCCCGTCCAGGGGCAGCAGGGGCAGCCGCGCGACCGTCGTTTTCAGGTTCTGGGCCAGGCGGCGGGCGTCGCTGCGGGTGATCGGGATGCGCAGGGTGCTGCAGCACGGGCCGCTACACTGGCCACACAGCGCCATCATGCGCGTGACCACCCCGGTCTGCTCATCGATAGTCGTGGTCTCGGCCAGAGCCGCCAGCGGCACCCCGCCGGCGCGCATCGCGTTGGCGAGCTTGTGCAGGCGCGTCAGGGGCTGGACCCCGACGTTGAGATCCATGAGCGGGCCGATCGGATCGCGCTTTTTCGCCATCGCCACCGTAGGTACCCCCGCTGGCCCGCCCTGTAAACCTTGCCCCGGGAGGTGCATGCGGCTAATTTGGCGGGCGGCGTGACCCGCCTCTGGAGGACTCTGTGAACGTGAACCAGCAGCAGCCATCGTATTACCCCGAAGCCGGCACCGGCACCGCCGCCGCAACTGTCGCTGAGCGCGCCAAGTTCATCGAGCGCACCTACCTCCACCTCGCTGGAGCGATCGCCGCCTTCGTGGCCCTCGAGTACGTGTTCCTCAGCCTGCGTCCGATGCAGGAACTCGCCGTCTCGATGATGTCGACGCGCGCGAGCTGGTTCTTGGTCCTCGCGCTGTTCATCGGCGTCAGCTGGATGGCCGACCGCTTCGCCCGCCACTCGACCTCGCGGCCGATGCAGTATCTCGGGCTCGGGCTCTACGTCATCGCCGAGGCCGTCATCTTCGTGCCGCTCCTCATGATCGCCCAGGCCTACGGCGGCCCGGACGTCATCATGACCGCCGGCGTCAGCACCCTGGCGATCTTCGCCGCGCTGACCGGCATCGTCATGGTCACCAAGAAGGACTTCTCGTGGATGCGCGGGGCCCTGGCGATCCTCAGCCTCGGCGCGCTCGGCCTCGTGGTCTTCAGCCTGCTCTTCGGCTTCAGCCTCGGGATCTTCTTCGTCGTCTTCATGATCGCGCTGTCGGCCTGCTACATCCTGTACGACACCTCGAACATCATGCGGCACTACCACCCGAACCAGTACGTCGCGGCCGCGCTGACCCTGTTCGCCTCGGTCGCCCTGATGTTCTGGTACGTGCTCCAGTTCGTGATGTCGCTGACCAGCCGCGACTGATGCGTGGCTGACACTGCGGCGCCCGGCGCTGCTGGCGAAAGGGTCAGGTGCATGTGCACCTGGCCCTTCCTGCTTTAAGCCGCAGATTTGCCGCTATAGTCCCCGCGCCGTGTCCTTGCGCCGCCCCTCGCTCCCCGCCCTGGCCTGCCTCCTGTTCGTGAGCGCCTGCATGTCCAGCCCGCCGTCCGCCCCCGTTCCTGCGACCCCGCCGGCCCCTGCCCTCGCCTTGCCGGCCCCGCACACGGCGGGCCAGGACCCGCACTCCTTCGCCCGTCCGGACGAGGCCCGCGTGCGCCACGTCGGCCTCGACCTCGACGTCGACTTCGAGGCGCAGGTCCTGATCGGCGCCGCGACCTTGAAGATCGATCGCGCCGCCGATGCGCAGGAGCTGGTGCTCGACACCCGCGATCTGACGATCGTCGAGGTCGCCACCGGCACCGCTCCCGCGACGGCCAGCGACGCACCGCTGCGCCTGGCCTCGCGGCCCGAGCTGAGCTGGACGCCCGCGAGCTGGCGCTTCGGCGGCGTGCACCCGGCCCTCGGCACCCCGCTGCACATCACTTTGCCGGCCGGCGCCGATCTGGTCCGGATCCGCTACCGCAGCGCCCCGAACGCGAACGGCCTGCAGTGGCTCGGCCCCGAGCAGACCGCCGACCGGATCGCCCCCTTCCTCTACACCCAGTCGCAGGCGATCAACGCCCGCTCGTGGGTGCCGGTCCAGGACAGCCCCGGCGTTCGCATCACCTTCGACGCCCGGATCTCCGCGCCGGCGACCACCCGCCCGGTGATGGCCGCCGAGTCCCTGGGCACCGAGACCGAGCCCGGCGGTCGCATCGTGCACCGCTTCGCCCTCGACCAGGCGGTGCCCTCCTACCTGCTCGCGCTGGCCGTCGGGCGCCTCGAGTCGGCGTCGACCGGACCGCGCACCGGCGTGTGGGCCGAGCCCGGTGTGCTCGCGCGCGCGAAGGCCGAGTTCGCCGACATGGAGGCGATGCTCACCAGCACCGAGTCGCAGTTCGGCCCCTACCGCTGGGGTCGCTATGAGGTCCTGGTGCTGCCGCCGGCCTTCCCCTTCGGCGGCATGGAGAACCCGCGGGTCACCTTCGTCACCCCGACGATCCTCGCCGGCGACCGCTCGCTCGTGGCCCTGATCGCCCACGAGCTGGCCCACAGCTGGTCCGGCAACCTCGTCTCCAACGCCACCTGGCGCGACCTGTGGCTCAACGAGGGCTTCACCGTCTACATCGAGCGCCGCATCGTCGAGGCCGTCTATGGAGCCGAGCGCGCCGAGATCCAGGCCGTGCTCGGTCGCCAGGATCTGATGCGCACGCTCGACGACCTCGCCGAGCGCCCCGGCGATCAGGTGCTGCACGTCGAGCTCGCCGGCCGCGACCCCGACGACGTGTTCTCCGATGTGCCCTACGAGAAGGGCTACCTGTTCCTGCGCCGCCTCGAGCAAACCTTCGGGCGCCCGGCCTTCGACGGCTTCGTGCAGCGCTGGTTCGCCGCCCACGCCTTCACCAGCCAGACCACCGGGTCGCTGCAAGCCTTCCTCGACGCCGAGCTGCTGACGAAGCACCCGGCGCTGCCCGGTCAAACGGCGCCCGACGTCGCGCTGTGGCTCAGCAGCCCCGGCCTGCTGCCCGACGCCCCGCAGCCGCACTCGCCGGCCCTCGACGCCGTCGGGACCGCGGCCGTATCACTCGCCCGCGGCGAGACGCCGACGCGCAAGCTCGACATCACCGGCTGGAGCCCGCAGCACTGGATCTTCTTCCTGCGCGCCCTGCCGCTCGCCGAGGTCGACGCGTTGCGCGTGCTCGGGGAGATCGACGCCGCGTTTCATCTGACCGACAGCACCAACAACGAGGTGCTCGGCGAATGGCTGGTGCTCGCCGCCAAGTACGGCTACCGGGCCGCGGACGCGCGAATGGATCGCTTCCTGATCGAGGTCGGCCGGCGCAAGTACCTGACCCCGATCTACACCGCCCTGCTCGCCACCGCCGCCGGACAGCAGCTCGCGCACTCGGTGTATCCGCGCGCGCGCATCGGCTATCACCCGATCACGCGGCACACGCTCGACGCCCTGCTCGGGCACATCCCGGCGTCGTCCATCCCGGCGTCGACCATCCCGGCGTCGACCATCCCGGCGTCAACGACCGCCGCGACGCCGCCGGCCGAGGGCCAGAAGGGCTAGCGCCAGCAGGCCGGTTGCACCGCGCTGGCCGGGTGCGACCGCGCAGGCGGCCTCGCCGGTCTGTCCGTAGCCGGGCGGCAGGGCCTGTCCCGCGCTGTCGAAGCCGGACCCCTCGCTGCCCTGCGGATCGCCGCTGCCGTCGCCGCCGCCGCCCTCGGTGGGCGCGCTGCTGGTGGCCGAGTCGTCGCCGAACGACGCGCCGGTGGTCGGCTCCGGAGGCGGCGGGCACAGCGGATCGTTGGGGTCACCGGCGGCTGCGCACTGCGCGTCATCGAGGATGTAGATCGCCGGATCACCGGGCGCCGAGATAAGGAAGGGCTCGGGCCGCAGCGGCGTGCCGACCGGCAGCATCTCCAGATCCTCGGGCTCCCACACGATCGCGCTGGCGAGGTCGAGGCGCCAGGCGACCGCGGTCTGCGGGTCCGGGACGTGGCGACGAAAGCCGTTGTCGAACAGCCAGATCATCGGGTCGCCCTCGAGGTGCATCAGCTGCGGCAAGCTCGGGATGTCCTGCCACTGCGGGATCGCGGCCAGGGTGGCGTCGTCCAGTCGCGCCATCTGCCAGAACGGATCGAACTGCCAGCTGGCGAGCACCTCGGGGCTCGAGATCCAGCGGCGCACGCCCTGGGGCAGCGGCGGCGGCGGGCACACCAGGTCCTTCGGACTGCCGCCGAGCACGACCGGATCACCCTGCGGATCGATGGCGTGCGCGTGAACCGGGTGGGCCAGGTTGTCCATCAGCGAGCGCGGCACGCCGATGGTGAAGCCGTGCTCGCAGGAGCCGAGCGGATCACACAGGTCGTCGCGCTGCTGCGACGCCAGCGTGGTCAGGGTCACCGCGCTCGGGTCGCCGAGCGGCGCGTTGAAGCTGATCTTGGCGTCGATCGCCGCCGCGCCGCTGTCCGCGTCGAAGGCCCAGCCGCGGATCTGCGCGCAGCCGACCTCGTCGAGCGAGCCCGTGGCCGGCTTGTTCGGGTCGACCACGCAGGGCCCCTGCGCCTGCTCGACCTTGATGTCGGCGCCGTAGAAGAAGTTGATGATCTGCGCGCTGTTCTGGCCGTTGCTGTTCTCCAGGCAGCGCGCGCCCCACTGCGACATGCAGCCGCGATTTTGCCCGTAACCGCCGACGTTCACGTCCTCCGGGAACTGAAAGCCGAGCGAGGTCTGGTCGACGTCGTAGACGGTCTTGGTGTTGTTGAAGGTGACGTACTTCTCGGTCGACGAGGCGGTGTTGTTGTCCGTGTCCACGCAGCCCGGCGGCGCCGTCTTCGAGTCGCCCGCGACGAAGAAGGCATAGGTCAGCCAGCCGTTGTACGAGAGGTACTGCCCGGCCGTCGCCTTGGCCGCGTCGTAGTGGACCTGCTTGGGCGCCGCGGCGCAGCTGTAGACCTGACAGCCCTGCCCGTCGCAGATCTGGCCGTTGGTCGCCATCGCGTAGTACGCGACCGAGCGCGCCGCGATCGCCTGGGCCTTGAGCGCCTCGAAGTTGGCGCCCCCGTTTTCACACTGGATGACGTGCGGGACGTAGTCCGTCTCGGTGTCATGGTTGACGCCATTGACGTTGATCTGACAGTAGGCCTGCGCCAGCGGGGCCTTGATGGCGGTCAGCGGCGGCGGCAGCGGGGCGGCGAGCCCATCCGGTCCGACGGGCGGCAGCTGCATGCCACGCGGCTCCCCGGGCGCCGGCTCGCGGCTGGGCGCGAGCACCACTTCATCGAGCTCATCCGTCGGCCGGGCACCGGATGACGAGGAGACCGGGTCGCACGCGACGAGGCCGACGGGGAGCAATCTCAGCAGGCCAGAGCGCATACTTGCGCATCATAAACCCCAGCGGCGTCGCCGCGCGATTCTAAATCATCGATTCATGGCGATTAATTGCGGCTGTCTGCTTCGGCGGACAGAAAGTCCGCGTTCGGCAGACCTCGCGGTCCGCGTTCGCCTGCCTGACCGCGGCTCGCGGTGGTTTGTGTCAGCGCGCTCGGCCACTCACTCGGCCACTCGGCCACTTCAGCGATTCAGCGATAGCCGCCGAGCAGGCGCAGCGAGGCGAGCAGCAGGTTGACGAAGTCGAGGTAGAGCTTGAGGGCCCCGACCACCGCGAGGTTGTCGCGTGGTCCGCTGGCGCGGTAGATCTGCTTGATCTTCTGGGTGTCGTGCGCGACAAACCCGGCGAAGATGCCGCACAGCAGGGCCTGGATGCCGCTGTCGAGGCCGAGCACACCGGCGCTGCGCAGCACGGAGAGGTCGATGACGATGGCGAAGATGCTGCCGAGCAGCGCGGCCATCAGGGTCGGGCCCCAGCCGCTCAGGTCGCGGCGGGTTCGGCTGCCGAACAGGGCGAGCAGCGCGAACACCACGCCCGCGAGGCCGACGGAGATGCCGACGCGATGCGGCTCGAGTGAGGTGACGGCGCCGATCCACGCCAGCGCCGCCCCGAACAGCGCCGAGAAGCCGAGGAATGCGACCCGGGCCATCCGCGGGGACAGCTGATGCAGACGAGTCCCACAGGCCAATGTCAGCACCGCGAGCACCGGCCACATCAATCCGGTCCCTGGCGCCTCGCGCAGGGCCTCCACGGCGGCGCTGCTGTATCCGAGCGCGATCGCGGTCGCCGCGGTCAGGGCCACGCCGGCGACGGTCCACGCGTACACCGACTTCATGAACCGGGCCACACCGCTGTGCAGCTCGATCCCCAGTGGATCTCCGTGCAGGTCCCGCATACCGGGCCAGCGAACCACATGCACGGGGGCGGGTCAACCATTGCCGGGCGGACGCGCACCGTTTTTGGGGGCACAATGTGGGCATGCGCCGAGCCGAGCTGCGACACCCCTCCGGTCCGCTCCCCCGCCGACTGGCCCCCCGGTTACCCATCGCCGCCGCCGCCACGCTCCTGGGTCTGGCGATCGGCTGCAGCGGCGCGCGCGCGAACAGCCACTACCGCTATCCGCGCGAGGCCGCCTACGGCCGGACCTCGACCTGCCCCGATGTCCGCCTGCCGCCGCTGCGTGACGGCGGCGTCTCACCCGACGCGGCCCGCTGCTCGTTCGCCGACGCCAACGGCGCCCGCGTCACCCACCTCGCCGGCAAGGTGCTCGCCGAGGGCGGCCCGGGCGATCCAGGGGCCGGCGTGCCCGGCGTGAAGGTCACCGCCCACCGGCTCCGTGGCTCGCTCTTCGACCCGGCCACGCCCGGGCCCCTGATCGCCCACGCGAGCACTGACGCCCAGGGCAACTACAGCCTGCGCGGGGTGTTCGTGCCCGCCGAGTACGCGCTCGTGGTGCACGAACCGACCGGCGAGACGATCACCTATCGCATCGTTCGCGTCGAGCCCGAGGCGCTCAACGAGGTCCGCGATCTGCACGTCCTGATCCCCGTCGACCCCCGGCTCAAGGCCGAGGCCGCCCCGCCGCCGACCGCCCGGCCCGACGCGCGCCTACAGCCCGCGACTCCCGCAGCAGCCACGACCACGCCCGTGGCC
>NZ_JACCSO010000001.1 GCF_013812955.1 Nannocystis sp.
GGCCACGGCGGCGGCGGCGGCGGCGGTGGCCGTGGCGGCGACCGTGGTGGTCGCGGCGGCGGTGGCGGCGGTCGCTACTAGCCTGCCACGCACCGCATGGCGGCCATGCACAACATGACCGCCACGCACGCGTGACACCGAGACCCGGGCCTTCGAGCCCGGGTTTTTTGCGTGCTGCGAGCTGCTCGATGCGCTTCAGCGAGACTTGCTCGCCCTGGGCCGCGAGCTCGCGCGCCTCCTCCTCGGAGACGGGCAGCAGATCCCGAACTCACCCTCCAGCCGATCGTGAACATCCCATTATTTTCCAGGGACCTTCTTAAATGAGACGGGGCGCGGACCGTCACCGGCCGCGCCCCGCTGTCACGCACGGGCCGATCTCAGGTCGCGGCGGGCTCGGGCTTGCCCTCGGCCTTGGCGGCCTTGGCGGCCTGCTCGGCGGCGATGCGGTCGCTGTCCTTGGCCCACACGAAGTCCTCGGGGCTCGGCTTGCGGACGAACACCAGGTAGATGCCGGCCGCGAACAGGACGATCGTGGCGTAGTGGGCGGGGGTCAGGCCCAGGTAGCGCGCGTCGCTCTGGCGCATGCCGTCGAGCAGGAACCGGTAGGGCGAGTACAGCATCAGGACAATGCCGGACAGCAGGCCCGGGCGAGCCTTCACCCAGTTGAAGCCGAGGTGGATGTACAGCGTGAGCGGCACGAGGAACATGAACTCGAGCAGGCCGAGGTCGAACTTGTACTCACCGTTCGGCCAGGGACCGACGGCGAGGAAGTGCGAGGCGTCGACGACGCTGCCGGGGTGGTCGTGGACCAGCGAGCAGCCGAGGCGGCCCATGGTGAAGCCGACCAGCATGCCGTAGACCATCATGTCGAGGTAGACCAGGTACGGCTGCTTCTGTTTGCGCAGGTACCAGGCGAAGCCGACCGTGGCGCCGAAGAAGCCGCCGACGCTCGAGAGGCCGTTCCAGATCATGATCAGGACCAGCGGGTTGGCGGCGACGTCCTCGGGGAAGTAGAACAGCACCGAGACCCAGTGCGAGATGACGAAGCCCGTCACCAGCACCCAGAACATCAGGTCGCGGACGAGGAACTCGTCGACGTTCTTCTTCTTCGCGTAGTGCAGGCAGCGGTGGTACCCGAGGATCACGCCGGCCGCGACGAGCGGACCGAAGACCTGAAGCTTGAGCGGCCCGATCACCGGCAGGTCGGCGATCAGCTTTTCGGGCGGCCGGATGTAGGGGATCAGCGCTTCGAGCATGGAGGCCCGCACCCTAACGCAGAGCGGCCGGAGGCGCAAAGAGCCCCGGTAGGCCCCAGTACACCCCCCATGGCCGCCCGGGGGTCTACTGGGTCTACTTCGCCGGATCCCCTCCGAAGCCGCCGCCGCCCGGGGTCTCGATGCGCAGGCGCTGCCCGGCGCGCACCGCCAGCGTCGCGCGCCCCGGTATGGGCTGGTCGCCGAGCAGGTTCCGGCCGGTCGCCCCGGCCGCGCCGCCCTGGAGCCCGAAGGGCGCCCGCACGCGCCGCTCGGAGAGGATCGCCACCTCCATCGGGCGCAGGAACTCGAGCTCGCGGACCAGGCCGTCGCCGCCGGCCCAGGTGCCCGCGCCGCCCGAGCCGCGACGCAGCCCGAAGCGCCACAGCCGCACCGGAAAGCGGGCCTCCAGCAGCTCCGGGTCGGTGATCCGCGTGTTCGTCATGTGCGTGTGCACGCCGCTGCGCCCCGGGTGGCCAGGGCAGGCTCCGGCCCCGCCGCCGAGGGTCTCGTAGTAGCCGAAGGTCTCATCGCCGAAGGTGAGATTGTTCATCGTGCCCTGGCTCGCGGCGGCCAGGCCGAGCGCGCCGAGCAGCACGTCGACCACGCGCTGCGAGGTCTCGACGTTGCCGGCCGCGACCGCGCGACCTGGCCCCGGGGACAGCAAGGTGCCGGGTGGGATCACGAGGTCGACCGCGCGCAGGCAGCCCGAGTTCAGCGGCATCGAGCGCCCGGCCAGCAGGCGCAGCACGTAGAGCAGCGCCGACACGGTGACCGCGCGCGGGGCGTTGAGGTTGCCGGGGTCCTCCGCGCCGGTGCCGGTGAAGTCGATCCGCAGGCGGCCGGCGTCGACCTGGATCTTCACCACCACGGGGGCGCCGTCGTCCATGGCGTCGGCGAAGCTGCGCTCACCCGCGGGCAGGCGGGCGATCGCCGCCGCGACGGCCGCGGCCGCCTCGTCCTGGATCGCCTGCATCGTCGTCGTCACCAGCGGCGCGCCATACTGCGCGCACAGCTCGTGCAGCAGCCGCGCGCCGGCGTGGTTGGCGGCGATCTGCGCCTCGAGGTCGGCGAGGTTCTCCTCGGGTTTGCGCGCGGGCCACGGTCCGGCGCCGAGCGCCGCGAGCACGCCCGCGCGGTCGAAGCGGCCGCCCTGGACCACCGACAGCGCCCGCAGCACGACGCCCTCCTCCGCGAGGTGTCGCGCGAACGGAGGCATCGAGCCCGGGGCGATGCCACCGACGTCCGCGTGGTGCCCGCGGCTGGCGACGAAGAAGCGCAAGACCCCGCGCTCGTCGTGCACCGGCGAGATCACGGTGATGTCGGGCAGGTGCGAGCCGCCGGCCGCGGGGTCGTTGGTGACGTAGACCGAGCCGGGCGGCGGGTTCGGATGCGCCGCCAGCACCCCGCGGATCGACTCCGGCATGGCCCCGAGGTGGACCGGGATGTACGGCGCGTTGGTCACCAGGTCGCCGCGCGCGTCGAATACGGCGCAGGAGAAGTCGAGCCGCTCGCGGATGTTGGTCGACAGCGCGGTCCGCTGCAGCACGACGCCCATCTGCTGGGCGATCGCCGTGATGCGGTGGCCGAGCACCTCGCGCAGCACCGGGTCGCGCGCGTCGGCGGGCAGAGCCGCGGTCGCTTCACCCTTGTCCGCCTGGAAATGGTCACGCGCGATCAGGCAGCCCTGGGCCCCGAGCTCGGCGACGAAGCCCGGCTCGAGCACGATCGTCGCCGTGTCCTCGGTGATCAGCGCCGGACCGGCGATGCGCTGCCCCGGCCGCAGCGCCTCTCGCGGCCACACCGGCACGGTCCGCCAGGCGCCGTCGATCCACAGCTCGGCGGTCTCTGGCGCCTGGCCTTCAGGGCATGTCCGATCGGGCATGTCTTCAATGACATGCTCCAAGAGACCGACGCCGAGCTCGCGCAGCTCGACCCGCAGCCCGACCAGCTCGATCTCCTGGGTCGGCCGGGCGTAGCCGAACACCCGCTGGTGCTCCGTCGTGAATCCGGCGGTCAGGGCCGCCTCATCACCGGCGACCGCGAGGCTCTGCGGCGCGTGCGTGCCGCGGTAGCGCAGGTCGACCCGGCGCAGCGCCGCGAACTCGCCCGGCGCGCCGGACTCGGCCAGCTC
>NZ_JACCSO010000003.1 GCF_013812955.1 Nannocystis sp.
GGCGAGCAGTTGGCGCTGCATGCTCGATCGATCGAGCTGGCCGCCCTGGGCGCGGTGGAACGCCTCGAGCTCGGCGATCGTCAGGTGGCGCCGCGAGCGGTGGAGGTGCTCGGCCTGGGCCAGTACGTCGCCCGGCTGGGCGCGAAACTTCGGCTGGATCTTCGGCCGCTCGGCGAGGGCCGGGGCGAGCTGGCCGTTCTTCTGGTAGGCGGACAGCAGGCGCTGTGCCAGCGCGCGGCGCTCGGCCAGAGCACGCAGCTCGGGCCAGCGCCACGGGTTGCCCTCGTGGGCCCGCAGCGCGGGCACGTGCTGCAAGTTTCGCAGCGCCTCGGATAGCTCGGGCCATAGACCGAGCGCGCGCGGGTCCTCGGCGGCGACGAGCGCGAGGTAGCGATCGACGCGGCGGCCGAGCTCGAGCGCCTGGCGTAGATCGTCGCTGGTGTCATCCGGCGCTTCGCCCATGTCGCGCGTGACGGTCGTGACCGGCGTGACCTCGAAGTTCGGCAGGTTGGTGATGGCGCAGCTCTGGCAGACCGGCCGCGGGGTGAACGCGGGGAAGCCGGTGAAGTCGCCGACGACGGTGTAACGGCGCCGCTTCTTCCCCTCCGCGGGCTCGTCGCTGTCCTTGCCGTGCTCGGTGCCGAGGATGTGCGCGGCGTTCTCCTTGAAGTAGTCGCCCTCCAGGATGAAGCTGTCGCCGGGGTCGATCGCCCGCAGCTCGCCGCCGCGGGCGCGCCAGCACAGCACATCGACGACGTTCCCGGCGCCGGGGAACAGCTCCTTGCCGGTGGCGCCCTCGCTCGGCAGACGGAACGCGACTTCGAGGTGATGGCGTAGCAGCACGCGCTCGCGCAGCTTGCGGTTTGTCGAGCCGGTCAGAAAGCCGGCCGGGATCGCGAAGATCCCGAGGCCGCGCGGGACCAGCAGATCGAGGCAGCGCCGCATGAAATAGGCGTAGGCGGCCCGCTCCTGGTAGTCGGGGTGCTTGTCCTGGCGGGCATACTCGCCGCGGCCGCCATAGGGCGGGTTGGCGACGACGAGGCCGAGAGTGCCCTGATAGCGCGCGGCGTGCTCGCTCATCCACCGCTCGAGCGACATGGCGAACAGCTCGACGTCGGGGCGCATGGCCGCGAACATCTTGGCGCTGACCTCGGACAGCTCGACCGCGGTCCAGCGCGTCTCCTTGTAGCGCGGGTCGGTCACCAGGCAGCGCGGCGGGCCATTCGCGCGGATGAGGCGGCCGATGCCGACGCTCGGCTCGAACGCCCGCACGATGCCGTCGTAGCCGGCGAGCTCGGCGAGCAGCGGACACACGAGGTCCGCGATGGCCTC
Organism: Nannocystis sp.; assembly: GCF_013812955.1. Taxonomy (GTDB): domain Bacteria; phylum Myxococcota_A; class Polyangia; order Nannocystales; family Nannocystaceae; genus Nannocystis. The sequence goes on from NZ_JACCSO010000003.1 coordinate 1,333, forward strand.
GGCGACGCGGGTCGGCGTGTAATACTCGTGGGCCAGCGCGAAGTCGTCGGGCACGAGGCCCGGCGGAAACTGGTCGGTGACCGCCTCGATCGACAGGCCGCCCCAGCCGCTGTAACCGAGCACCGTGCGGCGCTCCTCGGCGCTCATGTCCTGCGGGCGGCGCGTGGCGACGATGCGCATCGCCTCGAGGTTGTTGCGCGTGCGGCTGGCCTTGGTCGCGGCGTCGGGCGCGAGGCCCTGGTCGCGCCCGGCCTGGCGCCGCGCGAACCAGTCGCCCACGACGGCCTCGAGCGTGGGCCGCATGCGCACCACGAAGGCGTCGAAGTACGGCCGGGGGATCTCGGGCGGAAGCGAAGCGCGCCAAAACGGCAGAAACTTCTCGAATGCTTGGGCTGTGGTGGTCATGGGTGGTGCTCCGCGTCCATGGCGTTCATCTCGTCGTCGGCGCAGCGGGGGCAACCGATGCCATGCGCGCCGAGGCTGGTGAGCGCGGTCCCGCAGGTCTCGCACGAGCCACGATCGCGGGTACCGACCGCGATCTGAGGCTCGAACGGGCTCAATTCGGCGACCTCCAGAAAGGCGTCCAATTCCCAGAGTTGGAGATTGTGCCCGGCGCCCGCCACCAGGATGTCGCGCTCGAGCGCGACGAAGAACCGATCGGTGAGCGGCTCGTGCGGGTTCTTCTTGTGGCTGTCGACGATGACCTGAGCGAGGGATCGCAGGATGCTCGGTCGCAGCTTGCGTAGCTCCGTATGCTCGGTGAGGAGCTTGATCAGGGCGGGCTCCTGCTGCGAATTGGTGGGTGTAGGTTTGCGCCCGAGTTGCCACGCCCGACACGTGGGGCAGCGCAGGTTGGTGCCGAGGCGGTACGGGCATCGCGAGCACAGGCTGCTGCGCGGCGCTGCGCGGTGGAAGTCATCGGCCAGCGCGGCGGCCATCTCCCAGGCACCTGCGCCCGGCGTCTGCTTCGACGGCGCGACGGGACGGACCGATCCCTTTCGGGCGGTTCCCTGCGCGAGTGTCTCGACCCACTGGAGGATCGCACCGAGCATCGCGGTGCGCTGACGATCAAGTGTAATGCCCCAGGTCGGCGAGATCGTCGGCGTGCGAATGTCCAGCAGCACGATCCAGTCGTTGAACGCGAGGTCTGGGAAGCGCAGGATGGAGCCGATGCACTCGTGGTACCGACCCGCGGCCCACTCGGGGGCCGCGTGCTGCGCGGGATAGAGGGCGAGCCCGCCTTTCGACACCACGCGGGGGAGGACGGTCCCGAGGGTCTCGCTGACGATGAGGCGCTCGAGGAGAGTTTGGGTCTCGTCGTCGTCGTGGGCGTGGGCATGCGGACCGGCGTTGCAGGGGCACGCCCCGCCCGCCGCACACGAAGTGCAACCGCAGGAAGTCGCAGGCGCCGCAGCGCCGCCCGGCCACTGGTCCCACTCGCCACCCATCACGTCGACGCCGTGCCCATCGGCGAGCTTGCGCAGGCGCGCGCCCACGTCCTGCTCGGGGCTCTGGCCGTGGCAACGAAACAGGTCGCCGGTCTGACCGGGCAGCGGGAGGCCAGTGGCCGGCGTGCAGCGCAGGAGACCTGCGGGCGCGAGGATCTGATAGCCGCCCTGCATCGGCTCGACAGTGATACGCCGCGCGATGGCCTGCAAAAGCGCGGTGTCGAGATACCAGTGCTTGCCCACGCGGTAGAGCCGGCCATGGGCAGCATTGCCGAGGTCAGGGTTGGCCATGGCCGTTACTCCTCTCCCTTTTTCTCGGCCGCCTCGCGGGCGTCGAGCTCCGCGAGGGCGCGCTTGAGCGATTCGGTGAGGCTCATGTCCATCTTTTCATTCGGGGCGGGCACCTCGCCGGACTCGGATTTCGGGGCCCTCGGCGCGGTAGGCCGCGGCTTTTGCCGGACCTCCTCGTATACGGGCTGGAGGCGCTCGGTCGCGGACGCCTGCTGCTCGGGCGTGCCACACATGCGGCGCGCGAACTCGAGGCTGAGATGGCTCGGCGGCGGCGTGGGCGGCTCACCCCCTGCGCGGTCATTGGCGAGGGTCATCAAGTCCTCGGCGCTGCCGCACGCGAGGCGGTCATATCGTCCGTCGTCCCACTCGAAGAACAGGGCGTAGGTATCGCCGCCTGCGTGGAGGATCTTGAAGGCGCCATCGTTGAAGCGCGCGATGAGGCCGCTTCGCCCGGCGTCGGTGGTCTCGTCCCATCCGAGCTCGCCGCGCTTGCCCGCCCGCCGGCCTCGCGCGCGGCGCAGCATCGTCTGCAGCTTGGTGAACGTCGCCGCGTCTTCGACCGAGATGGTGTCCTCGTCGAGCGGCGTGCTGCGCAACGCGGCCGAACTCATCACCTCCTTGAGCGCCGCGGGTTCGGTCACCCGCGTGGCCCCCTTGCGCTCGCTCTTCTCTTTGCGCGACTTCTTGGCCGCGGAGCGGGCCGGGGCTTCCTGGGCGGACGTCCTGGCGCGCTCGGCCCTGGGGGCCTCGTCGCCGTCCGGGGTGATCGCGTCGGACCGGAGCTTGCCGGGCCAGGGGGTCCCCGGCTCGAGGGGGACCTCGATGACTTCGCCGCTCTCCAGGTCGCGCAGGCGCGCCGACCAATGGGTCGCCTGGATCGCATCGATGATATAGCGCTTCGCCATTTGCCACCTCCATCACTCATGTTCGCGCCGCGCCACAATGCGCGGAGCTTCGCAAAGTTCAGCTCAACTCAGCTCGCCGCGGCAGGTCGGCGATGACGTGCGACGCCGATCGCAATTCCGATCGTCGTGACCAGCGCAGCGCCGCCGAGTACGACCGGGCCCATCCAACTCCGGCCTGCCTGCTCATTTTCCGGCGTCGGATTCGGATTCGGATCGAAGGGGAGTCCACCTTGCAGCGGCCTCGGGGGTCCCACGGGTGGATCCTTGGTATCGAGCGGTTCAGTCGCCGCCTTGGACGCCGAGAACTTCATCATCACCGCCGCGCGCTGCGCCGCGGTCGTCGGTACGCCCGCGTCACGGAGCGCGTCCGCATACTCGGGGTCGACCTGGCGCACCGTCTCGTAATCCACCTTCATGCGCGCCGGGTGCGTCAGCAGGCGCTTTCGCATCTCCATGCAGTGTGTGCGCAGAGCCTTGTCCGCGAACGCGGCATAGGCCGGACGGTCGCCGACCGCGACGGGCCGGACGTAGGCGCAGTCGAGCGTCCGGGACAGTCGCCGCCGCTGGAGCTGCGCGACGGCCTTGACGGCCGGGGTGATGATCGCGTCGTCGGCCCGGCGATACTTCGACAGGAGCAGATCGCCGGGCGGCCAGGGTACGCAGATACGACCCTCCTG
>NZ_JACCSO010000030.1 GCF_013812955.1 Nannocystis sp.
ACGAACACCAGCGCGCTGACCAGCGTCAGCGTCGCCGACGCGACCAGCAGGCGCCGCAGCAGCGGGCGCATCTCAGTCCTCCGCGGTCCGCAGCGGGAAGCCGGCCTCGCGCCGGTAGTGCGAGCCCTTCGAGGTGCGCACGCTCGAGTAGAGGAACAGCTCCTCGACGCGGAAGGTCTCGCTGCGAAACAGCACGTGGTCGGAGATGTAAGCGACGATCGCCGCGACCGGGCTGTCCGCCGTGCGGGCGAGGGTCACGTGCGGGATGAACTTGCGCGCGTCCGGCGTGACGTCGACGGTGCGCAGGCGGGCGTCGATGCGCTGCCTGAGCGCGATGACCGGCCCCGGGTCGGCGACGCCCGCCCACAGCGAGGTCGGGTCGCCGCGCGGCGGGAAGAAGCCGACGCCCTTGAGGGTCATCTCGAAGGGCGCGAAGCGCAGGCCGGTCAGCGCGTCGATCACCCCGCGCTGGACCCGACCGTCGACCTCGCCGAGGTACAGCAAGGTCAGGTGGAACTTGTCGCGGCCCTCCCAGCGGGCGCCGGGCACGCCCGTCGACATCAGCTCGAGATGCAGGTCGACCTCGGGCGGGAGGTCGAGACCGAGGAACAAGCGAGCCATGCCCGCAACGTTAACACGTCACTGGCCCGCGGGGGTGGACGAGCCGGTGGACGAGCCCGTCGAGGAGCCGGTGGACGAGCCGGGAGAAGCGCCCGGTGAAGCGCCCTCGTGGTTCGGGCGCCCGCGGGCCAGCTTGCGCTGCAGGCTGCGGCGGTGCATGCCGAGGCGGCGGGCGGCCTCCGAGATGTTGCCACGACAATCCGTGAGCACCGCCTGCAAATGCTCCCACTCGAGCTCGTCGAGCGGCTTGGCCGCATGCGGGCTCGGCATCTCGAGCATGACGGGCTCGGTGCGGGTGAAGGCGGCGACGATGTCATCGGGCTCGGCCGGCTTGGTCAGGTAGTAGACCGCGCCGAGCTTGATGGCCTCGATCGCGGTGGCGATGCTGCCGTAGCCGGTGAGCACCACCACGGCGATGCTGGGGTCGACGCGGCGCAGGCCGGCGACCAGCTCGAGGCCGCTGCGTCCGGGCATGCGCAGGTCGACGACCGCGCGGTCGGGCGACCAGGCCTCGGCCTCGGCGAGCGCGTCCTCGTAGCTGTGTGCGACCACGACCGCGAAGCCGCGCCGCCGCAGCGAGCCGGCCAGGGCCTGACAAAACGCTCGATCGTCGTCGACCACGAGCACGGTGATGCGGCTATCGTCCGAGGCTTCGCTCATATGCGCGCGCGCTCTCCCCTGCAACCCTGCCCGATGCGGGGGAGACCGGCAAGCAATGCCGGCTGTAACTCACTTATAGCGGCGAAGTTGCTGGCTCAGGCTGCTCGTTCGGGTCGGAGCGGCTCGGTCAGCGGGAAGCGAACGTGCACGGTGGTCCCGTGTCCGAGCCGCGATTCGAGGTCGATGGCGCCGCCGAGGGCCCGCAGGTGCGCACGCGCGAGATAGAGGCCGAGGCCCATGCCCTGCCCCTCTGCTTTGGTGGAGAAGAACGGGTCGAAGGCCGCCGCGACCGCCTGCGGCGCCATGCCGACGCCATCATCGACGACCGTGATCTGCGCCTGCCCCTCGGCCGCGGCGAGGCGGACCGTGATGCCGCTCTGGCCCGGCCGGCCGCGGCAGGCGTCGGCCGCGTTGCTGACCACGGCGCGAAGGATCTGCCCGAGCACCTCCTGAGGCTGGGTCGTGGTCGCCCCGGCCTGCACCGCGGCGTCGGGCTCGATCGACAGCTTGAGCTCGCCCGTCGAGCCGCGGATCTCCGCCGCCAGCTGCGCCAGCGGCCACGGCTCCGCGGCGGCCCCGAGGCTGCGCACCCGCAGCTCCGGCGACGTCATCTGCGACAGGATCAGCTTGCAGCGCTTCAGCTCCTGCTTGATCGTCGTGATCGCCTCGCCGCGCTCCGCCTCGCTCATCAGACCCAGGTCGCTGACCAGCATGCTCACCGTGCCCAGCGGCGAGCCCAGCTCGTGCGCCGCCCCGGCCGCCAGCGTGCCGAGGGCCGCCAGCTGTCGGTCCTGCGCCGCACCCAGGCGCAGCCGCACCAGCTCCGCCCGCTGCCGCGCCAGCGACAGCGCGATGCGATGCACGAAGTAGGTCATGAAGGTCGCCGACAGCCCGAACGCGACCCACATCCCGCGCACGTGACCCATGAAGTGCTGCTCGTGGCCCGGCGGCATCGCCGGCAGCGGCGCGAGCACGAACAGCGCCGCGAAGCC
>NZ_JACCSO010000068.1 GCF_013812955.1 Nannocystis sp.
GTCCACACGTACTGGCGGGCCCAGGTCCCGACCATGACCAGCGTCAGCCCGGCGAGCCCGACCAGCCCGGCCGCGACCAGGCCCTTGCGCTGCCACCCTGTCTCCGTCTCACCGGCCATCAGCCGCAGCGCCGCGATCGCGGCCCCGGCCAGCGCGACCAGCTGCACCGCTGCGACCGCGGAGGCCATCATCTGCACGTATGCACAGGTCCCGGCGAGCAGGCTCGCCATCAGCCCCCGGACCGCCGTCTCCGGGCGCCTTGCCAGCAGCACCGCGAGCCCGCCGGCCAGCGCGACGAGCGCGTATGCAGCGAAGATCACGGAGGCGATCACGCCGGCCGCGGTCTCCACGTCGGGTCGAAGCTCATGCACACGCCGCCCTCGTGGATCGGCGCGAAGTGGGGGCTCGCCTGCAGCTGCGGGTCGACCGCATCCGTATCCGCGGGTACGAAGCCGACCCGGTTGGCGAAGAAGTCCGAGGCCTGGTTGGTGGCCAGGTAGATCGTGCGCACCCCGACGTTGCGCGCCCGGCGGATCGTCCCGTCGGCGAGGATCCACCCCAGGCCCTCGCCGCGGCGGCTCTGCGCGACCGCGAGGTTGAACAGCAGCGCCTGGGTGCCGACCACCTTGAGGCTGCAGCAGCCGACCACGTCGCCCTCCGGCTCGCGCAGGATCAGCGTCTCGGTGCTGTCGTCGAACTCGGTCGGCGCCAGCCCGTAGACCTCGCACAGCGCGCGCACGGCCGGCATGTCCTCCGGGGTCGCGAACATGAACGCGTCGCCGAGGCCCTTCAGCAGCTTGTTGCCGAGGTCTCCGAAGCTCCCGCTCGACAGCAGCAGCACCGTGTCGCCCGGCGCGACCTGGGTCAGCACCGCGGCGCCGAGCTCGTCGACGCTGTGATACGCCGAGGCCTCGACGCCGTGCGCCGCGATCGCCCGCGCCAGTCCGACCGGGTCGAGGCGCTGGTCCTCGGGGATCTTCCCCGGGCTGAACAGCGGCCCGACGTACACCCGCGAGGCCGCGGCGAACGCCTCCGCGTAACCCTCGAAGAACACCGCCCGCCGCGACGAGGCGCTGCGCGGCTCGAAGCACACGTGCAGCTTGCTGTTCGGGAAGTGCCGCCGCACCGCCGTGACCGTCACCTTCACCGCGGTCGGATGATGCGCGAAGTCGGTGACCACCCGCGTGCCCGCGGCGATGCCCAGCAGCTCCTGCCGGCGCTTGACCCCGCGAAACCGCCGCACCGCGTCGCGCAGCACCTCGACCTCGACGCCCTCGCGCCGGGCCATCGCCACGCCCGCGACGATGTTGGCGATGTTGTACGCGCCGACCAGCGAGGTTGCGAACTCGCCGAGGCTCTGGCCGCGCTCGAACAACTCGAACAGGGTCTGCCCGCCGCCGCGCTTGACCGAGGCCCGGGCCGCGTAGTCGGAGCTCGCCGGGTCGTCGCCCTCGCCGAGCACGCGATAGGTGGTGAGCCGGCAGCGGGCGGTGCTGGCGACCTCGAGCGCGCCGGCATCATCGGCGCAGACGATCAGGTCACCATCTGCGGGGATCAGCGCGACGAAGCGCAGGAACGCGGCCTTGACCGCGTCGAGGTCCGCGAAGATGTCGGCGTGGTCGAACTCGACGCTGGTGAGGATCGCCCGCTGCGGCTGGTAATGGAGGAACTTCGAGCCCTTGTCGAAGAAGGCGGTGTCGTACTCGTCGCCCTCGAGCACGATCGCGTCGCCCTCGCCGTACAGCGCCCCGCGCCCGAGGTTCTGCGGCACGCCGCCGATCAGCGCCGAGGGCTTGTGCCCGGCCGCCACCAGCAGCCAGGTCACCAGCGCCGCGGTGGTCGTCTTGCCGTGCGTGCCCGCGATCACCAGCGAGCGCCGCGACGGCAGCAACAACTTCGCCAGCAACGAGGGGAAGCTCTCGAGCGGCAGCCCGCGTCCCAGCGCCGCCACCACCTCGACATGATCGCGGCTGCACACGTTGCCGACCACCACGCAGTCCGGACCCCAGTCGAGGTTCTCGCCCGTGAAGCCCGTGAACACCGTCACGCCGGCCTGCGCCAGCTGGGTCGACATCGGCGGGTAGAGCGGCCCGTCCGAGCCGCGCACGTCGTGTCCCGCCTGCTTGAGCAGGCCCGCGAGCGCGCCCATCCCCGTGCCGCCGATGCCGATCAGGTGGACCTTCAAAGCGGCGAGAGGATGGACCCGTTGTCCGCAGCCGGTCAAGCCGTGAATCCCCGCCGCAGACCCGCGCAAGAATCACGGCGCGTCACCGACCCCGGCCGAAACTGGCCGCGTCGGCCGCGTGGACCGCGAGCAGCCCCGAGCAGCCCCGAGCAGCCCCGAGCAGCCCCCATCAGCGGCTGGCAGCCCCTGTCAGCCGCGCAGGCCCTATCAGCCCCTCGCACTGCGCTTCGTCGCGCTCACCGCCCGCGACACGCGCCCTGCTGCGCGCGCCGGAGCCGAGCCTCGCGCGCTTGGCCCCGAGCCGCGCCGAGCTTTCTGGTATAGCTGGCCAGCGATGCTCGACCTCAAGGCCAAACTCGCCGCTGCCGGTCTCGTCACGCCGGCCGAAGTCGCCGCTGCCGAGCGCAAGTCCGGCCCCGCCCGCGGCCCCAACCGCAACTCCGAGCGTGGCCCCGAGCGTGATGTCAACCGCGGCTCCGACCGCGGCTCCGACCGCGGCTCCGACCGCAACGCCAACCGCGGCCCCGATCGCCCGGCCAGTGCCGGCCACAACCCCGACCGCAACGCCAACCGCGGCCCCGACCGCAACGGACCGCGACAGGGCCAGGGACAACGGCCCGGGCCGCAGTCGGCCGAACGCGGCAAGCCGGCCGCGCCGCGCTCGGGGCTCGACATCCCGGGCCTGCAAAAGGCCGGCAAGGGCGCGGCCTACGACGCGCTGCGCCGCGTCATCGAGCGCGCCCGCATCGACGCCGCACTTGCGATCCCCGGCGAGCAGGCCGAGGCCTTCCACTTCACCACCGCCAGCGGCCAGCTCTCACGCCTGATGCTCGAGCCCGAGGCCCGCGCCCAGCTCGGCGATGGTAGCGCCGGCATCACCGCGTTCATGTCGCATCACGGCCTCGCCCACTGCGTGGTCCCCCGCGTGCTCGCCGAGGACATCGCCCGCCTGTTCCCGTTCTGGCTGCGCGTGCTCAAGGACCACCCCGGCGCCGGCCAGCAAGAACCGCCCCCGCCGCCCCGTGCACCCCGTGAGCCCGCCCTGAAGACCGCGGGCTCCGACCCCGCGCCCACGCCCGAGACCCACGACCCCGAGACCCGCGACGCGGACACCCGCGACGCGGACGCCCGCGACGCGGACACCCGCGACGCGGACACCCGCGACCCCGACATCCGCGACCCCGGCCCCGCCGCGTGAGAAGGCGCCCGGGCGACCGCGACGATCGGGCCTGTTCAACGTCGTCGCGCCTGTGCTATGCAGCGCCTCCCCGTTGCCCTGCGCGGCGAGGCTTTTTTTAAACTTCATAGTCTCCCTTCTTACGGCGAATATAGCTCAGTTGGTTAGAGCGCTCGGTTGTGGTCCGAGAGGTCATGGGTTCAACCCCCATTATTCGCCCCGCCGCATCTGCGGCTTCTGATAGACCGGTCTCGACGTGAGCGACGATCGCCGAGTACCCCAAGGGCCGCCGCAGCCGCCCCGCCCGGTCGCCGTGCATCTGGTGGCGATCACGATCGCCGTCGCCGGCTTGCTGCAATTGATCGCCAGCGTCGCGCTCGGCCTCGCCACCCCGCACGCCCTGCACCGGGCCGCGCGCGAGGGTCCGCGGGTCTACATCCTCGCCACGCTGGTGCTCGCCGCCTGCCTCGTGAT
>NZ_JACCSO010000072.1 GCF_013812955.1 Nannocystis sp.
GGACGTGCTGAGCGCCAAGGTCGAGCGCTGCCCCGGCACCACCGGCACCCGCGCGCGCCTGGCCGCCCGGCGCGGTCGCAACGACGAGGCCCGCGGCCTGCTGAAGAAGCTGCTCGAGCGCACGCCCGACGACGTCGAGGTGATGTCCGAGCTCGCCGACCTGGCGATCAGCGAGGGCAAGTACGACGAGGCCCTGGACTATCGCCGCCAGGTCCTCGCGCTCAGCCCGTATGCGGCCGCCGTACAGATCGCGATCGCCGACCTGCAGGCCCGCGCCGGCGACACGGCCGCGGCGCGCCGCAGCGTCACCGAGGCCTTGGAGCGGGTGCCGCAGAGCATGGCCCTGCGCCAGATCGCCAGCGCCGTCGGCGTGCCCGACGACCTCGAGCAGCTGCGCGTCGACGGCGTCCCGATCGTCGAGGCCTACCGCGCCGCCAAGCACGACTACGCGGGCGTCGGCGAGGTCCTGGTGCTCGACCGCAGCGTCACCCGCGTCTACCCCGACGGCAGCCAGCGCCACATCATCCACACCATCGCCGAGCTGCGCTCGAAGGAGGCGATCGATCAGTACGGCGAGATCACGCCGAACGAGGGCAGCCGGGTGCTCACGCTGCACACCATCAAGCCCGACGGTCGCATCTTCGAGCCGGAGTCGATCCCCGAGAAGGATGGCCTCAGCCTGCGCGGCCTGCAGATCGGCGACATCGTCGAATACGAGTACATGTTCGAGCGCGACGAGCTCGGCCTGCTGCCCGGTTACGTCGACCTCTCGACCTTCCGCTTCCAGTCGCCCGAGACCCCGTTCCACATCTCGGAGATGATCGTCGCCCACCCGGCGAACATGCAGCTCAAGGCGGAGCTGCGCGCCGGCGCCCCGGAGGCCAAGATGCGCCGCGAGGGCGATCTGGTGATCAAGCACTGGCGCGTCGATCGTTCGCCGCGCCTCGGCGTCGAGCCGCAGATGCGCAGCAGCCTCCACGAGCTGCCGAACGTGCGCGTCTACAGCGAGGTCGACACCGGCGCGTGGCTGTCCGCCCTCGGCCTGCGCCTGTACACCGGCCAGCGCAGCAACCTCGAGCTGCGCCAGCTGACCCGCAAGCTGGTCGCCGGTCACAAGACCCCGCGCGCCCGCCTGGCGGCGCTGCACCGCTGGGTCGTCGAGAACGTCGAGGAGGTCGGCGATCTGACCATCCCCGCGACCCTGACGCTCTCGGCGCGCAAGGGCAGCGGCATGATGCTGCTCAAGAGCATGCTGCGCGAGGCCGGCCTGCGCGCCGAGCTGTGGCTCGCCCGCGACAAATTCGGCCCCGAGCTCAAGCCCGGCGGCAACCCGCTGTTCGAGTCCTATGATTCTCCGTACCTGGCCGTTTGGACAGGTGAGGGCGAGACGCCCGGCGAGCCGACGATGGTGCTCACCGGCTCCAAGGTCGTCGCGCTCGGCTACCTGCTGCCGGGCCTGTCCGGCGCGCAGGCGCTGCGGGTGCCGCTGGCGGACGAGGAGCCCGAGCCGGGCCCGGTGCAGCTGCCCCTGGCCGCGGCCGCGCTGCGAGACCGCCGCAGCTACCGCCTGAACCTCGAGCTGCTGCGCGACGGCACCGGCCGGGTCGAGGGCACGATCGAGCTGCAGGGCATGGAGGCCGCCGCCTGGCGCGACGTGCTGCGCAACCTCGACCGCGACCGGGTCAACGACGGCTTCGAGCGCGCCGAGCTGGCGGTGCTGTTCCCGGGCGCGACGGTCGAGCTCGCCGACCTGAAGATCGAGCACGAGAAGGACCTCGAGGCGCCGCTGCGGCTGGTGTTCAGCGGCGGCATCCGCGGCGCGGTGCTCGAGCAGGGCGGCGAGCTGCTGATGCGCGCGGCGACCGTGCCGCTCAACGTCGGCCTCGGCTACACGACCTTGCCGGCGCGCAAGACCGGCTACGCGATCCCGTACGCGCCGGCCCTCGACGCGGTGGTGACGATCGCGATCGAGGGGGCGAAGTTCACCGGCGTGCCGAGCACCGAAAACATCCAGAACGGCCTCGCGACCTACACGCGCAAGGCCGAGATGGCACCCGGCGGCGCGAGCCTCGAGGTGCGCACCACCGCGTCACTCAAGACCGGTGTGTTCGGGCCCGAGGTTTATCCGCAGCTCGCCAGCGTGACGCGCGAGGTCAAGGCCGCCGAGGACCAGGTGATCCGGGCGCGCTGAGCGTCCGGGCCGCGTCCACGCGGCGCTATCAAAGTCGGCGCCCTCAGGATCCGAAGCTCTTGCTGGCGCGGACCAGGCCGGCGAGGCAGGTCAGCGCGGCGTCGAGCTGCGCGTCGCCCGGCAGGGTCGCGCACGGCCAGATCATCACGACGATGCCGTTTTGGTAGAGCAGGTAGGGCCGCGGCAGCCCGAGGAACGCCATGCGCACGGCGTCGTCGCACAGCCGCAGCGCTCGCGTGCGATGGGTCGACCACAGCTCGAGACCGGCGTCGGTCTTGCCGTCGCCGAGCAGGACCGGCTCACCCGGGCGGCGGGCGGTCAGGGCCAGCGGCGAGCTGCTGGCGAACAGCTCACAGA
>NZ_JACCSO010000088.1 GCF_013812955.1 Nannocystis sp.
GAGGCTCTGCACCGAGGTGATGCTGCCGAGCCGGTCGATCGTCGCGCCGATCTTAGGCGCGCCCATCAGCGGCACCTCGATCTCGAGGATCGCGTCGGTGTCGAGGCCGTCCGGGTTCGACGCGACGATCAGGCGCCCGTTGGTCGCCAGCGCGACCGACTCGGGCTTGACGACGTCGAAGCTGTCGACGAGGGCGAAGTTCGGGTCGATGACCAGCGCCGGGCGATAGCGCAGCAGCTTGTCGTTCGACTTCTCCACGACCCACAGCGTGTCGAGGTTGGCGTCGCGGACCTCGAGGTCGACCGGGTTGCCGAGATCGCCGCCCTGGATGCGCTGAGCGACCTCGACGTCGCCGTCGCCGTTCGCGGGATCCTCGATGCGAAACAGCTGGCCGTCCGCCGCGTTCATCGGGTCGCCGACGTCGCTGAGGAACAGGTTGCCGCCGACGATGGTGATGCCGTGGAGGTTCATCGAGACCTTGTTGCCGCCCTCGACGGGCACGATCGTCCGGTCGGGGCCGGTCTGGCCCTGCATCATCGAGAAGTCCTCGTAGACCTGGACCTCGCCGTTGGTGCCGGCGGCGTACAGCACATCGGCGTTGCCGCCGACGTAGTGAATGTCCCAGATCGCCGTCGAGGTGCCGAGGTCGGTCACCTCGAAGGTCGGCGCGACGTCGCCCTGGTCCGCGGTGCCGAACGCCTTGATCGCGGCCGCGCCGGTGTCGGCGACCAGGATCGTGCTGTCCGGCCCGAACTCGACGCCCTTGGGCGTCATCAGCCCGGTCGCCGGCCCGCTGATCACCCGGTCACCGAGGCCGAGCGGTCCGTTCATCGGGTTGTCCGCGAGGTTGATCTTGTACATCACCCCGCCGGTGCCGTCCGTCGCGTCGAAGGTGATCGCCGCGTCGCCGCCGGGGTTGATCGCCACGCTCTGAATGCTGGCGACGTCGCCGACGATCAGCTGGTTCGCGGTCTGGGCGTCGAGCTCCGGCGTCAGGCTGACGATCGCGTCGGTCGCGAGCAGCGCCGGGTTGGCCGTCGCCCAAACCGCCGCGACCTCGATGCCCGGCTCGCCGGTCGTCCCGGTGTCCGTCTCCGTCCCGGTGCCCGTGTCGGTCCCCGTGGTCGGGTCGGTCGTCGTGGTCGTCGGGTCGGTGGTCGGGTCGGTCGTCGTGGGCCCGGTCGTCGGGTCGACGGTCGTGGGGCCGCCGGTCGGCGGGTCGACGGTCGTGGGGCCGCCGGTGGTCGGGTCGGTCTCCGACTCGCCGCTCGTGCCGCTGGCCGAGTCGGTCTCGCCGCCCGTCGCGGGCTGACAGCCCGCGAGGGCCACCACGAGCGCCGGAGAGATGAGCAGATAAGCGCTACGTCCAAATTTGTATGGCTGGATCATGGGGATTTGTGTCCGGTTGGTCTTCACGACCGCGTGCAGGTTAGGTTTGCTGCGACCATACTTATTTGTGACACGGATCACAACGGATCACTGTAGTTGTCATACGAATAGCCACCGGCCTCTGCGATTGAAGCAGCAGGCTCGGGTGGTCCTCGGTCACCGGGGGCGGCGCCCCCCCGCGAAGGGCCGCACACAAAAGGGGCCTTCCAGCCACATATCTGGTGACACGAATGTCGCGACCACCGCGCCCACCCCGTGCTCTGGTGATTCAGAAAATACGGGTGATCATGTTGAGAAACGCGATCCGGCCGAACATCGTTCGGGCCGGCCCGCTCAGCGCCTGCGTTTGAGCATGCCGGCCTGCTCGAACCACCCATAAATGTCGCGCACCGTGTCGAGTGTGGGCCGCGGCGCATAGCCGAGGTCGCGCTGCGCCCGCGCGAAGCTGAAGCGCTTGCCGGTCTCGAGCACCGCGAGCGACTCGCGGGTGTAAAGCGGCTCTTTGCCGAGCAAGCGCCCGATCGCCTCGACCACCGGCACGCCGAGCCGCAGCGCCCGGATCGGCGCGTTGATCCGCGGCGAGCGCACCCCGGTGACCTGCTGCGCGAGCCGGGCCAGCGCGGCGACCCGCAGGTCGTGGCCGGTGAGGATGTAGTTCGCGCCCGGCTGCCCGCGATCCGCCGCTGCCAGCATGCCGCCGATGACATCGCGGACATCCACGAAGTCGAAGGCGCCGTCGACGAGGCTCGGCAGCGAGCGGTGATAGAGCCCGAGGAACACCCGACCCATGCGCGACGGCCCGGGGTCGTGCGGCCCGATCACGCCCGAGGGATGCACGATGACGGCCTCGAGGCCGAGTGCCATCACCTCACGCAGCGCCCGCTCGCCGGCCGCCTTGGACCGGTCGTAGGCGAAGTGCGGCGCGGCGTCGGGCACCCGTGGCCAGCTCTCGTCGACCCGTTGCCCGTCCCTGTCGGACACGTAGAGGTCGAAGGCGTGCACCGAGCTGCAGTGCACCATGCGCCGCACGCCCGCCGCCAGCGCGGCCTCGGCGACCCGCCGGACCCCATCGACGTTGGTCGCGCGCACTTGCCCCTGCGGATCGCCGCTGATCGAGATCTTCGCCGCCAGGTGATACACGACCTCGGTCCCCGCGAAGGCGCGCCGCAGCGCGCCGACATCACCGAGGTCGCCGGGCACCCGCTCGAGCTCGAGCCCCACGAGCGAATCTTCGGGCCGGCGCACGAGCACCCGCACCTGATCGCCGCGCTCGATCAGCGCGCGCACGAGGTTCGATCCGACGTGACCGGTGGCACCCGTGACAGCGACGCGCATGACGGGGCGCATCCTAGGCGAGCCTGGTGCTCGCCAGACGCGCCCGGTCTGTGCTTCTGCGCACATCCCCGCCCCGTTCGCACGCCGTCGATCCACCAGGGACCGCGTCATCCCCGGATCGTCGGCGATGGCGCCGACCATGGGAGACAACGGAAATGTCGGGTGATTCGAACGACTCGCATTCGCGGGATCTGCCGACATATTGGACCCGCGCATGAGGCCTCGCGGGCCCACGTATGGGCTCGCTCCTCCGCCGAGGCGCGCACCCGCCCGTTGCGCGATCATGACAGTGCGCGCGGCGTGTCGCCACGTTGACGGCCCACGGGCCTCCATCGACCATGTCGCATGACTTTCAAGTCGACGCGGTCATGGGGAGCGATGCTTGCGGTTTCGGCGGCCCTGTTCGGGTGCAGCTCCGGCGAGGGGGTCGAAGACTCGTTCACGACCATGCCGTCGAGCACGGTGCCGATGACCAGCGGCGAGACCACGGGCGTCGCGGCCAGCAGCAGCAGCAGCGGCACGACCGTCACCACCGGCAACAGCAGCGTCACCGAGGGCGGCACCGGCGAGTCGGAGAGCATGAGCAGCAGCGGCGGTCCGACGACCATGACCGCGAGCGCCTCCGCGACCGCCGGCGAGACCGAGCTGCCGCCGATGTGCGGCGACGGTGAGGTCGAGGGCGACGAGCAGTGTGACGACGGCAACGACGCCGACAACGACGGCTGCCTCAGCAATTGCGTCGCTGCCAAGTGCGGCGACCTCGTGACCCAGGTGCTCGTCGAGGAGTGCGACGACGCCAACCTGGTCGAGACCGACGCCTGCCTGGCCAACTGCAAGCTGGCGAAGTGCGGCGACGGCGTGGTGCAGGCCGGGGCGGAGGCCTGCGACGACGGCAACATGGTCGACGCCGACGAGTGCAGCAACACCTGCAAGGCGGGCGCCTGCGGCGACGGCGTGGTGCAGGTGAACGAGCAGTGTGACGACGCCAACATCACCAACGACGACATGTGCCTGAACACCTGCGTGCTGGCGAAGTGCGGCGACGGCATCGTCCAGCTGGGCGTCGAGCAGTGCGACACGGGCGGGGCCTCGCAGGCGTGCAACGCCGACTGCTCGACCTCGGCGTGCGGCGACGGCAAGTTGAACGTCGCGGCGGGCGAGCAGTGCGACGCGGGCGGCATGACGGCCGGCTGCGACGGCGACTGCACCAGCGTGGTCTGCGGCGACGGGCTCCTGAACGCGCTCGCGGGCGAGGACTGCGACGACGGCAACGTCAACGCCGGCGACGGCTGCAGCGCCGCGTGCAAGTCGGAGGTCGTCAAGGTCTGCACGATGGGCAGCGACCCGAAGTCGAAGGCCACCGGGTGGGTCGTCTGCGAGGCCAACGCCCAGACCGCGTGGGTCTCGATGACCGGCGGCGGCGGGCAATATCATGCCGAGCAGATCTGCAAGAACCTCGGCTACAACAAGATCGGCCAGCAGGGCGGCACCTGCGGCAAGGTCTGCGGCTACTGTGGCGCCCAGGTCTGGAGCTGCAACAACCTCGGGCCCAAGAACTTCGACGGCGGCGGCGCCTGCGGCTCCGACGAGCTGGGCCCGATCCTGTGCCAGACGGTGATGTGGACCTGCGTCAAGTGACGCTCAGGGTGCGGGCGCCGGCCCGACGTAGCGCGACGCCGGGCGGATGAGCCGGCCGGCCTCGCGCTGCTCGAGCACATGCGCGCACCAGCCGGCGACCCGGCCGACCGCGAAGGTCGGCGCAAACGCGGCGCGATCGATGCCGACCGCGTCGAGCAGCACCGCGGTGTAGAACTCGACGTTGGCGGCCAGCGGACGGTCCGGGTACTTCAGCCGCAGCGCGCCCTCGGCCACCCGCTCGACGGCGCGGGCGAGCGCGAGGCGGCCGGTCGAGAGACCCGCCGACTCGAGCCCCGCGAGCGCCCGCTCGAGCACCGCCGCCCGCGGGTCGCGGACCCGGTAGATGCGGTGGCCCATGCCCATCACCCGCCGCTTGGCGT
>NZ_JACCSO010000099.1 GCF_013812955.1 Nannocystis sp.
CCGCGGGGGCGACGGCCACCTCGGGCGCCTCGAGGTCGTCGAGGTCGTCGAACTCCTTCGGCGCCGGAGGCGGAGCGGCCGGGGCCTCACCGCAGGCGGCGGGAGCCAGAGCGAGGAGCAGGGCGAGATGGGCACCGGCGCGCCACAGCGGAAGCATGGACCGAGAGCGAAGGATCACCGGGCCACCTTATCAGCTTTGACCGGCAGGATCGCGGGCGAGCCGGCGGCAGCGCCCGCCCGTACTTTCGCCCGGATCTCACGATCTCCATTTCACTTTTTATGGAAAAATGGAAAAGCGACCGGGGCGGCGTGGGCGAGTAGCCTCGGGCCGACTGCGTGGCCGGCTGTGAGGCCAGCGAGGCCGGCGACTGCCAGATTCCCTCCCATCAAACGCGCGCCTGTGCCGGCAATCAGCCGACTTTCAGCTGCGACGCGGTGGGTCATCCGACGGTCGCCGGCTGCGAGACGCAGTTCGGCAACTTCTATCCATGCGCTGGTATTTGACCTCAGTTGGCGCGGAACGCGAACTCCTTGGCCGGGCACAGGTCGAGGTCGTCGTCCCCGTCGCAGTCGATGATGCACTCGTCGCAGTCGGCGACGCACTCGCACTCGCTCGGGCCGATCTTGCCGGCATTATAGAGGGTCAGGTTCTTGAGCGAGGGGACGGTGGCCTCGGCGACCTTGGGGCAGGGCACGCAGCCGATCAGGAAGCTCTCGGCGTCCTCCATGGCGGCGGCGATCTCGGCGGGCATCGGGGCGCCGTGGGCGACGTTGACCTTGGCGGTGACATACTGCTGAGCGACCTTCATCCACGGGGTGTCGCGCGCGCCGGTCAGGATGTCGTCGTAGCTCATGCCGCACAGCTCGCCGTCCAGCGTGGCCTGCGGCTCCTGGGCCGGGCCGGCCGTGAAGCTCTTGAGGACCCAGCGGTCGTGGGTCATCACGCACTCCTCGGGGGGCTGGGGTTCGGGGTCGCAGTCGATGATGCAGTTGTCGTCGGGGACGGTGCGGACGTCGGTGGACTCGCTGATGGTGTCACATCCGGCGGTGCCGGCAGCGCCTAGGAGCAAGGTGGAAGCGAAGAGAAGCGAGGTGAAGGTGCCGTGTGCGGTGCTCATGACGGTGTGATGAGCCCAGCCGGTGCTTTTCCAAATCATCGTAGATATTTTTTATGTGCACACAAATCAAACTGCGATGATTCCATAACTCACCTCGCGCCCCGCTCATCTGTCCGCCATGCCGCACAAAACCCAGGGCATCAATGTCAGCCTGGACCGCCGCGATGCGCGTCTCGGGCGGTGCGACAGGAATGCTCGCTACGCCCCGAGGGGCGGGGTCGACCAGCCCCAATCGGCGGTGCGCCCGCCTCGCTGGGCGGGATCCACGGCCGGAAATCGGGGCCTGCCGAACCCAGCCCTCGCACTCCTGCCCCTCTCGTTCCTACCGCGCTGGACGGCCTGAACGCCCGCGGAGAGGGGCTTATGGCCGCTGGGCCCGCCGTCTCCCGGAGCGCCGCGAGGGCGGGTCCGGGGGGGTGGACGCGGGGCGTGGGCGCTGGGGGGGCGAGGCCTCCCTGTCATGGACGGCGAGGGCCAGGTGATCGGGGATCACGGGCTCGATCATCATAATGTGCACACTTTGAAACGACGCGTTGGTATCGGCGATATCATAGCAGCAGCGCGACGCCGCTGATCGCCACCATCACCAGCATCGCCCAGCGCACCACGCCGGGGCCGACGCGCAGCTGCAGCTTGGCACCGAGCACGCCGCCGACGATCATGCCGACGGCGAGGATCGCCCCCTCGCGCCAGGCGACCTCGCCGGAGGCGGCGAACATCGCCAGGGCCACGAGCGTGTACAGGAACACCAGCGCCACCTTGGCGGCGTTGCCCGCCAGGGGCGTGTACCCGAGCATCGATACGAACAGGGCGACCAGCGGGAAGCCGACCCCCGCCTGCAAGAAGCCGCCGTAGACCCCGATCAACACGGCCAGCACATAGGCCAGCACGCCGGGGATGCGCGGCTGCGCGGGCGGCTGGATGAAGCGCCCCGGACGGACCAGAAGGATCACCGCCCATAGCAGCAGCACCGCGCCGAACAGCGGACGCAGCAGCCCATCGTCGAGTCGGGTCGCCAGCCACGCGCCGCCGAGCGCACCGAAACACATCGGCGCGGCCATGCGAAGGATCAGGCCCGAGGGCAGCGCGCCCGCGCGCATGAAGGTCAGCGTCGCGGCCGAGCCGTGGGCCAGCACACCGATGCGGCTGGTCGCGTTGGCGACCCCCGGGGTCAGGCCCAGACCGATCAGGATCGGCAAGATGATGAAGGAGCCGCCGCCCGCGAGGGTGTTGGCGGCGCCCGCCAGCGCGCCCGCCAGCGCCAGCGCGATCGGGCCGGCGATCGGATCGCCGAGCGGCCACGCGACGACCTCGACCGGGAGCACCGGCCGACCTTATCCGATCCGCCCGCACCGCGCCCGTGACCTTCGTCCGCGCCCGGGCGCCGCGCCTTTGCGCCTGCACGGCCTCTCCCGGGCTTCCCGGGTTCGTGCGAGACTGCGGGTCTAGCCGTGGCCTTGACTCGCGACGTCGTCTCCGCGCCGATCGCCGCCGCCGACTGGCTGCGACGCCGCTGGCTGCGTCTGCTCGGTCCGCTGGCGCGGCCGATCGTGACCGACCGCGAGCTGCGGGTCGCGCTCGGCTTCTCGGCGATGATCCTCAGCGCGCTGGTCGCGACGCTGGTCGCGCCGCTGTGGATGCTGATCCTCGGGCCGCTGGTGTGGGGCGTGCCGCATCTCGTCGCGGATCTGCGGTATCTGGTCGTGCGCCCCGGTTATCACCGGCGCGGGCTGCTGTGCCTGGTCGCGGGCGGTCCGCTGCTGTGGGTCGGCCTCGGCGGCGAGCTGTGGTGGGGCTTCCTCGGGGCCGGGGCGGCGGCGCTGCTGGCCCGCGCGCGCCTGCTGCCGCGCCTGCTGGTGGTGATATCGATGCTCGCCTGCGGCGTCGGCCTGGCCTGGCTCGGGCGGCTCGGGGACGTGATCTTCGCCCACGCGCACAACTTCATCGCGGTCGGGCTGTGGTGGTCATGGCGGCCGCGCGTATCGCGATTGCACTGGATCCCGCTGGCGCTGCTGGTGCTCGCGGGGATGTTCCTGCTCGGCGACGTCGCGCTGGGGCTCGCGCAGGCCAGCGGCGGCCTCGCGTGGTTCGGCGGGCGCATGAGCCTCGACTATCAGATGTGGCGCCTGTCACCCGGGGTCGCGCCGGAGCTGGGGCTGCGGCTGGTGCTGCTGTTTTGCTTCGCGCAGACGATCCACTACGCGGTGTGGTTGCAGCTGCTGCCCGACGAGGATCGCGGCCGCGCGACCCCGACGAGCTTTCGTGCCAGTCATCAGGCGCTGCGGCGAGACCTCGGCGACCTCGGCCTCGGCCTCGCCGTGCTGCTCGCGCTCGGCCTCGCCGGATGGGCCGTGTTCGACCTCCTGCACGCCAGCCACGGCTATTTTCGGGTGGCCCGCTTTCATGGTCACCTCGAGCTGATCGCCGGCGCCCTGCTGCTGCTCGAGCGCCGCCGGGACTGATCCTCACTTGCTCGCGGGGTGCTTCGCGAGCCAGGCTTCGATCTTGGCCAGTGGTTCCGGGTCTTTGGTGTAGGAGGCTGCGCGGGCGCGGGCGGTCTCGACCAGGGCGCGGGCCTTTGGCAGGTCGGTGTCGGCGAGCAGCTGGCCGAGGGTGAAGCTCAGCATCCACGGGCTGCCGTCGGCCGGCAGCGGGGCGAGCATTTGCTCGTACATCGGCAGGATCCGGGTCTGCAGCTGATCCAGGCGTCCGACGGCCGCGTAGGCCTCGGCCAGGCTGGCGCCGCTCGAATCGAGGTCCCAGGGCCACGGGTCGGGCCCGGACTCGAGGTCGTCCAGGCAGGCCTCGATCACCGTGATCGCCTCGGCGTGCTTGCCCTGTTTGGCCAGGGCAGTGCCGAGCGCCATGCGCACACCCATGGTGTTGACGTGGAGCGGACCTTCCTTGGCGACGTGGATCTCGAGGGCCTGGCGAAGCAGTGGTTCGGCCGCGGCCGGGTCGCCGCTCTTGAGGTGCAGCGTCGCCAGGCCGTTGAGGTTCAGGGCGAAGTTGCGGTGGCCGCGGTTGCCCAAGGCGGAGAGGATCGCGTTGCCGCGCTCGAGCTGGGTCCGCGCGGACCCGAAGTCGCCGGTGTGGATGTAATGCATGCCCAGCACCGTGGCCGACAGGGCCACGCCGGGGTGCTCCGGGCCGCCGATGCGCTCATAGGCGGTGATCGCCTGCGACAGGTAGCGCTCGGCTGTGGCCGGGTCGTCCATCACGATGTCATAGGTCTCACCGATGGCGCCCAGGGTGCGGGCGATGTCCAGCTCGGCGTGCTCGGATTGATAAATGGGCAGGGCCGCGAGGTGGAATTCCCGGGCCTTGAGCCCGCGCTGCTGGCTGTCACCATATGCTGCGACCAGATAGGCGCCGAGGCCGAGGTTGGAGTCGAGCCGCGCCCGCTGCAGGTCGGTGCCGGCGCGGCGGATGTAGGCCTCGGCGTGGCGCGCCCAGCTCTGCATCACCTCGGATTGTGACAGTCGGCGCCCGGTCACCAGCACCAGCGCGATCGAGGCGTCGATCGCCACGGCGTGGTGCCCGGCCGCCAGCGCGGTGAAGTAGGCGCGCTCGAAGGCCACCCGCGCCTCGGCATATTGACTGTCGAGCTCGAGCAGGGCCCCGAGGCGCAGGTCGACCTCGGCGCTCAGCGGCGGATAATCGACGGTCTTGGCGGTCGCCGCGGCCTGCCGGGCCAGCTCGAGGCCCTGCGCGTATTTGCCGACGCGCTCGCGGGTGCTGGCCTCGGTCAGCAGGGTGCGCGCGGCCTCGACCAGGCGGGCGGCGTTCGGGTCCGCGGGCGGTCGCAGCTGCTGGCCGACGTAGGCGGGGTCGCTGCAGGCGGCGATGGCGGGCAGGGTCAGGGTCAATTCGGCCGCGTGTTCGACGACCTGGGCGTCGGCTTCACCGAGCAACGCGGCGGCGGCCGCGAGCGCGTGGCGGCGCTCGGCGAGGCAGGCCATGCGCAGGTCCATGAGCTCGGCGGACTGATCGCGGCGAATGCTATGACCCTCGCAGGCGTCGCGATGGGCGGCGATCCATGACTCGGTGTATTCGTCGAGGTGCCGGGCGATCCGCTCGAAGCTGGCCTCGGCGCCGGTGGCTCCGCTGGCGAGCATCGCCGTATGCACCTGTTGCCGGCGATCGTCGTCCCAGACCCCGGCGACCTGTGATTCGGCGCCGCTGCACACCTGGGCCGCCGGGCTCTCGGCGCCGAACCAGCTGGTGGCGCCGGCGGTCAGGGCCGCGCCGACGCCGAGGGCGGCGACCCAGGTCCAGCGCTGGGTCGGGCGCTCGGGGGTGAGGGCCAGCTCGAGCGCGCGCATCGACGGCCAGCGCTGCTCGGGGTCGTTGCGCAGGCCGCGAAGCACGGCCAGGCGCAGCCAGCGAGGGGCGCGTGCCGGGTTGGAGGGGTCGCGGACCTTGCCGGTCAGCACGGCGGTCATCAGCGAGGGCAGGGTGTCGCCGTCGAAGGGGCGCTCGCGAAACAGGGCCTCGAACAATGCGACGCAGAACGAGAACTGGTCGCTCTTGGCCTCGACGCGCTTGCCGATGAACTGCTCCGGGGACATGTACGCCGGGGTGCCGAGGACGGTGCCGGTGACGGTGAGGGAGAGGTCGAGCTGGGGCTGCTCCATCGAGGCGGCGAGCGAGGCCAAACCCTCGTCGGTGCGCTCGAGCGCGGCGATGCCCCCGGGGCTGGCGTCGGCGCGGGCGAGGCCGAAGTCGAGGACGCGCACGCGCCCGTCCTCGCCGAGGATCGCGTTGGCGGGCTTGAAGTCGCGGTGGACCAGGCCGGCCTCGTGGGCCGCGGCGAGGCCGGCCGCGGCCTGGCGAAACACCGCGAGCACCTGCTGCCAGGGGACCGGGCCCTGACGGTGCCAGGCGCTGAGCGTCTGCCCGTGCACGAATTCCATCGCCACGTAGATCTGGCCGTGGAACATGCCGACCTCGTGGACCGCGGCGATGTTGGGGTGCGAGACCCGGGCCATCGCCTGGGCCTCACGCAGCAGGCGGGCGTTGGCCGAGCCGCTGGCGTCGTCGGGCCGCTCGTTGTTGAGCAGCTTGACGGCGATCTTGCGGTCGAGCTGCTCGTCGTAGGCGATGTAGACGATGCCGGTCCCGCCGCGCCCGAGCTCGCGGATCACCGTGAAGCGGCCGATCTTGCCCGGCGGCTCGGGCTCGTCGAACAGCCGCGCCGCCACCTGCTGCTTGCACAGCGCGTTGTCGAAGCCGCCCTCGACCTCCGGTCGCAGCGCCAGCGCCTGCAGCAGCGCGTTCTGGCGGGCCGCCGGCGTCACCGTGCGGGCCAGCGCGTCGATGTTGGCGAGGCCGGGCACGTCGGCGACGCCATCGACGAGGCCGTCGGCGAGGCTGGCCGGGCGGACCCGCTGGGTCGCCTCGTCCGGGGCGAGGGTGCGGGGCTGGGTCGGTGTGGACATGCGCGTGGGCTCCGAACCACGCCGTCCCCGAAGCTATGCCGGGAGATTGCGCCGGGTGACGATTTTTTTCGCGCTTGCGGACGGGGGCGACAAAAATGGCGAGCGCGGGGTCGTGCCCGCGCTCGCCGTGGTGAGGGATGAAGCTCGCCGGTGACTAGCCGCGCGCCTCGCCGTGCTTCTCGTGGCCCTCGCCGCGGCCCTTCTCGTGGCCCTTGCCGTGGCCGCGGCCGTGGCCCTTGCCGTGGTGGCTGGCCTTGAAGACGGTCAGCTCGGCGGCGCTGAGCTTGCCGTCCTTGTCGGTGTCGACCTCGGCGAACTTCTCGGCCATGTGCGGGTGGGCGGCCAGCTCGGCGGCCGTGAGGGCGCCGTCCTTGTCGGCGTCGAACTTGGCCATGAACTTCGCGGCGCGCTCGGCCGGGTCCTTGCCGTGCTTCATGGCGGCGAGCTCGGTGGTGCTGAGTTTGCCGTCCTTGTCGGCGTCGAGCTCGGCGAACTTCTCGGCGAACTTCGGGTGCTCGGCGACCTCGGCGGAGCTGATCGATCCGTCCTTGTCGGCGTCGAACTTGGCCATGAACATGGCGGCGCGCTCGGCCGGGTCCTTGCCGTGCCAGCCGCGGTCGCCCTTGTCGCCACGGTCGCCCTTGTCACCCTTGTCACCATGGTGGCCCTTGCCGCCCTTGCCGTGCCGGCCCTTCTTCATGGCGTGCAGCTCGTCGCGGCTGAGCTGGCCGTCCTTGTCGGCGTCGATCTCGGCGAACTTGTCGGCGATGCGGCTGCCCTTGGCCTCCGCGAGCGAGATCATGCCGTCCTTGTCGGTATCGAGCTGCTTGAGGCGGCCGTGACCGCGCTCGCTGCGCTCGCCGTCGTCCTCTTGCGCGACGGCCTCGTCGTTGGGCTCGGCGTTGTCGGTGTCCGACTTGTCGCAAGCGCCGAGCATGAGGGCCAGGGGGAGCAGGGGGAGGAGGATGATCGTGGTGATGCGGTTCATGGCGTCGTTCCTTCGTTCGGGGCTATCGACCCCGGCTCAGGTCCTGTTATTCGCGGCCCTGGGGGCCCGCGCACGCCCGTTTACGGGGTGTTTACAGTCGGCAACACGGCGCTCACCCAGGGGGCGCCGGAGGCGGTGAAGACGCGCCCTCGGCTTACGAGGGCTTCGTCGCCGTGTGGCTCACTGGGGCGAGCTCACTGGGGCGAGCTCACTGGGGCGAGCTCATTGGGGGTTGATCACCTTGAGGCGCAGGCCGCCGGGGTAGGCGTACGAGGTGACGCCGGTGTAGCCGACCTGATAGATGCCGAAGGACGCGTCGCTCTCGGCCAGGTGGGTGCCCTCTGAGATCTTCCAGTCGGCGACCTCGTAGTTGCCGATCGTGTAGTAGCCGTTGACGACGGCGCCGTCGACCTTGATGTCCGCCCCGCCCTTGTCGCGCACGACCTGCACGTAATGCAGGTTGTAGCCGATGCCGGTGACGAACACGTAGCGGTCGAGGAACTGCTCGACGGGGACCATCTGGTACGAGGCCGGGTCGCCGGTGCCGGCGCCGCCGTTTTGGCCCTCGAGGTACTGCACCGGCATGATCGGCCCCGAGGCGCTGAAGATGAAGCTCTCCTTGGTCTTGAACTCGTGGAACTGGCCCTTGTTGAGCACCACGGGGAAGCCCGGCTGGGCCGGCGCGGTGTCGACCTTGACCCCGTCCTCGCCGCCATAGACGCGATACCAGTAATTCTCGGTGCCCCGCTTGGGCGCGTGCGCGCCGACATAGACCTGCCCCCAGTACTCGAGCGGGATCGCCTGCTCCTCGATATGATCGCAGAAGGTCACGTTCGCCGGGATGTTGACGCAGGTCACCGCCCCGACCACCCAGGCCGGCTTCGACAGGCTGACGATGGTGCCGGAGATGTCGCTCTGGCCGCTGCTGACCTGCAACAGGTCATAATCGCCGATCGTGATCTTGCCGGTCTGGCCGGCGGCGACCGCCGGCACGAGGCCGCCGGCCTGGGTCGCGACCGGCGGGGTCCAGGACACCTCGGTGTCGTCCTGCAGGCCGATCACGTTGAAGTAGGCCGGGTTGCTGCCGACGTTCGGGGTATAGGCCGGGATGATGTAATTCTTCTGCTGGGCGTGGTCCGGCAGCAGCATCGAGGAGTCATTGTGCGCCTCGGCCTTGATCGGCGAGTGCAGATATGCGACCACCGGCACGTTGCTGACGATCTTGAAGGTCGAGTCGGGGCGCAGCACGCTGACCTTGCCCGGCTGCGCCGGCATCACCAGGTCGAATTGTGCGCTCTTGCCGGGTGCCACGTTCACCGGCCCCGAGACCAGCTTCTCCATGCCGTTCTGGAAGTAATACATCGACACGCTCGCGGACAGGGACTTCGAGACATTGCCCACCGTCACCGCGCTCGGCTCCTCGATGAAGTTCTGCATCTTGTTGCCACGAAACACGCAGCCGACGCTGCTCGGGTCGCTCTTGATCTTCTCGCACAGCTCGACGCAGGCCCCCTGGTCGCACTCCTGCGTGAGCCCGCAGGGGACGGGCGCGTCGAAGCCGTCGCCCTCCGCGTTGCACTGCTTGGTCGCGTTCAGGCCGTCGCAGATCGCCTCGGCCGGCGCACACAGCTTCGCCACGCAGGCGTCGACGAAGCAGCTCTGGCCCTGCGGACAGGGCACCGCCTCGAAGCCGCTGCAGTCCGCCTTGCAGGTCGAGAGCCCGCCCGGCTCGCAGTCCCCGGTGCTGCCGGGCTCGCACATGCAACCGGGTCCGGTGCTGCCGGTGGTGGTGGAGGTGGTCTCGCCGGCGGCGGTGGTGGTGGTGGTCTCGCCGGTGCCAGTGCCGACCATGCTGGTGGTCCCGGACTCGCCGGTGCCGGTCGAGCTGGGATCTACCCCGGTGCTCGTGGCCGTGTCCGTGGTCATCGAGCCCTGGGTCGGTGAGTCTCCGGTGGTCGGCAACTCGCCGGTGGAGCCGGGGATGCCGGTGGAGCCGGTGGAGCCGGTCAGGCTGGCGACGCCAGTCGAGCCGCCGGCCGATGAATCTGAGGCGGCGTTGCTGCAGGCGATCGGTGCGGTCAGGGCGAGGAGCGTGAAGATGCGAGGCATGGGGACCGACATAGCCGTCCAGGGTCACGCCGCCGGCCGCCCCTGGCTACCTCAAGGCCGTGTGTTTGCTCGCGTTTTCAGGGGGCGATGCCCACGACGGTGGACCCTCGATCGCCCCCGGGCGCCCCGATGGGGCGATGCGCGCGCGTGCGCTTGCTCTCAGATGGGTCGGTCGACGGGCTGCCACCCGCGTTACACTCCCACGACGCATGCGCTGGCTCGTCGGCGACATTCAGGGTTGTGCCCGCGAGTTCGAGCGCCTGCTCGCGCAGATCCGCTTCGACCCGGCGTGCGACGAGTTGTGGTGTCTCGGCGACCTCATCAATCGGGGACCGGATTCGCTCGCCACCCTCCGCATGTGGCGCGACGTCGGCGGCCGCGGCGTGCTCGGCAATCACGACGTTTACGCGCTCCTCACTCACAGCGGTCGCTGGCCGCGCAAGCACGACACGCTCGCCGACCTGTTCGCCGCGCCCGACGCCGACGAGCTGCTCGCGCGCCTGCGGGCCCTGCCCGTGCTCGCCCACCTCCCGGGACCCGCGACCGCCGCGGTCCGCGATGTCTGGGTCGCGCACGGCGGCCTCGACCCGCGCTGGACCGACCTCACCGCCGTCGCCGCCGTCGCCAATGCGCCCCCGCATGACGACGCCTGGCTCACCAGCCCGACCGTCAACTTCGCGACCCGCGTGCGCTGCTGCACCGCCACCGGCGAGCGCAGCAAGTTCGACCGCGACCCGGCCGACTGCCCGCCGCCGTACAGCCCCTGGGACCAGTTCTACCGCGGCGCGGCGCTGGTCGTGCACGGGCACTGGGCCTGGCGCGGCCACTACCGCAACCCGCCCGACGGTCCGCGCACGATGGGCCTCGACTCGGGCTGCGTATACGGCGGGGAGCTGACGGCGTGGTGTCAGGAAGAGGACCGGGTGGTCCAGGTCAAGGCCGCGAAGGCCTACTGACGGGGCCGCTCATCCGCTCATCCGCTCACATGGGGATGCTGCACACCCCGACGTCTTCATAGCCGGGCGGGGCCGCGCCGGCGTCGAAGAAGGGCACGCACTCTTGCTGGGGGGCGCCGCTGCAGTCGTCGCCGCCGAACTTGAGGTCGCAGTACTCGCTGCAGCAGCCGCCGGTCTCGCAGCCGGGGACCGACTGCGAGGGCGCGCAGAACAGGCCGGTGTCGCAGACGTTGACGAACGCGCATTCGTCCCCGTAGGCGCCCATGTCGCCGCTGGCGTCGACATCGCAGATGAACACGTCCTGACCCGGGAGACAGATCTGCCCGCTCGGGCAGGAGGGCGTCAGCGGATCGCAGGCCTGCAGGCACAGCAGCAGCGCCCCGCCGTTGCTGATGTCGCAGAGCAGCTCGTCGGGGCACATCGGCGCCTCCTTGGTGCCGGAGCACATCGACAGGCAGTCGCCATGGTTGTGCTCGTCGAGGTTCCAGCAGATGAGGCCCAGGTCGCAGTCGTCGGCGCCGCTGGCGACCGGACCGTTGATCACGCAGTCGTCGCCCAGCTGTCCCGGCATGCCGTCGACCGGCACGCAGCGCGCCGAGTCGTGGATCCCGTCGTCGTTCGAGTCGTAGGGCCCGCACTTGCTGCCGGCCGCGCAGTCCTGCAGCCAGATGTTGCACTGGGCCTGCTCGCCGCCCGCGCCGGTGGTCGGGACCTCGCCGGTCGCCGAGGTCTCGTCCGACCCTTCGGTCACCGCGGCCACGGTCACGGCGGTCACGGCGGTCACGGCGGACGCGGCGGACGTCTCGCCCGCGCTCTCGTCGTCGTGCTCGAATTGCACGCAGCCGGCGACGCCCAGCACCAACACCGGCCCCAACAGTCGCTTCAACGCCCGCACCTTCGCTCCTGCGGGCCGCACGGCCGCGCCCAGCGACCCTAGCACGCCCGTGCCCGCGTCGATCCTCCGCTTGCGAAATCCCGCAGATCGCGCAGCTTTGTGGGGAAGCGCTCGCCAGAGCGCCCCAGCGGGCCTCCAGGCTGGACCCGCGGGCGCGCCCGAGCCGCAAAGCTTGGTACAATCTCACGCCTTGTTCGGAGAGCCCCCCAGTTCGATCGCCCCTGCTGACCCTGCCTGCCCAGGCCTGGACCCGGCCGTGTGCCTGCGCTGCTTTCGCTGCTGTTGCATGGACGCCCCGATGGACGCCGTGACCGGCCGTCATCTTGAGGAGCGCGCGCGGCGATGAACGACATGTTCGGGTTTTTGGCGCTGTTCGTGCTGGTGCTGGTCAACGGCTTCTTCGTCGCGGCGGAGTTCGCCCTCATCAGCGTCCGCAGGACCCGCATCGACCAGCTCGCCAACGAGGGCAGCTCGCGCGGCCGGCTGACGCAGAAGGTCCTGAAGGACCTCGACCTGTACATCGCCGCGACGCAGCTCGGCATCACGATGGCGAGCCTCGGCATCGGTTTCCTGGCGGAGCCGGCGATCGAGCACCTGGTGCGCCCGACGCTGCTCGGCTGGAACGTCGCCGAGAACAACGTCACGACGATCTCGTTCGTCATCGCGTTCACGATGTCGACCGCGCTGCACATCGTGTTCGGCGAGCTCGCCCCGAAGTCGCTCGCGCTGCAGCGCTCGGAGCAGGTCGCGCTGGCGGTGTCGATCCCGATGCTGGTGTTCGCGACGGTGTTTCGCCCGGTCATCTACGTGCTGAACGCGACCGGCAACGGGCTGGTCCGCCTGCTCGGCCTCAAGCCGGTGACCGGCCACCACAGCGCCCACTCCGAGGAGGAGATCCGGATGATCGTCTCCGCGTCCCGCCAGGAGGGCGTGCTCGAGGAGCAGGAGAAGGAGCTCCTCAACAACGTCTTCGACCTGTCGGACACGCCGGTGCGCGGCATCATGACCCCCAGGGTCGACATGATCGCCATCGAGGAGAACGCCCCGCTGCGCCGGCTCATGCAGCTCAACGAGGAGCACGGCTACTCG
Organism: Nannocystis sp.; assembly: GCF_013812955.1. GTDB lineage: Bacteria > Myxococcota_A > Polyangia > Nannocystales > Nannocystaceae > Nannocystis. The sequence continues at coordinate 12,597 of NZ_JACCSO010000099.1, forward strand.
CGGGTGCCGATCTATCGCGACACCACCGATAACATCATCGGCGTCGCGTACATCGGCGATATCCTGCGCCACCTCGACCACCTCGACACCGTCAGCGTCGGCCAGATCTCCAGGCCGACCGTGTTCGCGCCGGAGAACATGAAGGTCCTCGACCTGTTCCCGCTGCTCCAGCGCGCCAAGACCCACATGGCGATCGTCGTCGACGAATTCGGCGGCACCGCCGGCGTCGTCACCCTCGAGGACGCCGTCGAGGAGGTCGTCGGCGAGATCTACGACGAGAACGACGACGAGGAGGACGAGAAGCTGTTCACCTTGCTCGAGGATGGCTCGTACCTGTTCGACGCGACCATCAACTGCAGCGAGGTCGAGAAGGTGCTCGGCGTCGACCTCGACGACGAGATCCAGGGCAACTACGAGACCCTCTCGGGCTTCCTGTTCCATCAGTTCGAGTACATCCCGCGCCAAGGCGAGGAGACCACCGCCGCCGGCTGGACCTTCCACGTCGCCGACGCCGACGAGCGCCGCGTGCTCAAGATCCGCGCGTTTCGTCCGTCGGCGAGCGTCAGCCTGACGACCACGCCGCCGAGCTGAAGGCCGCTGCGCGGACCTCCACAACGGGGTCCGCGCTGCCGCGGTATCGTAGGTAGCGCGCATGCGCGGGGTCGGCAGCTAGTACCGCCGGCCCGAAGTTCTCCAAGGGTGTGCCATTCCTGGATCCACGCGTAGGGCAGCCTGCGCACCCGGGAATAAAGGAAGTGCGAAAACGATCTCCTTGGCATGCCCGCGCCGAAGGC
>NZ_JACCSO010000132.1 GCF_013812955.1 Nannocystis sp.
GGTCGGCGACGACCCGCGGCGCCAGCAGGCAGCCGCCGACGGTGGCCAGCGGCGAACCGGGCTCATGCACCGAACCGGCGCGCAGGGGGGCGCCGAGCATCGGGGCGAGGCGGCGCAGCACGAGCTGGCCCGCGGCGCGGTGCTCGGGTCCGAGTGCGGGATCGACGAGGTCGAGGAGGTGCAGCAGCAGGCCGGCGGGCGCGACGCTGAGCGTGCGCACGAGGGCCCAACCGTGGCTGGTGCTGAGGCCGAGCACGAGGTCGATCCGGCGGTGCGCGGCGGACAGCAGGCGCTCGGTGCCGTGCTCGTGGGTGGTCGCCGGCGTTTGCATCGAAGGACGGCGCTGGGCGCGGCGGTCGAGGCCGTGGGTGTCGCCCTGATCGCGGCCGAGCAGGCGCATCGGCGAGTACTCGTCGTCGGTGGTGCTGCGGCGCAGGTGCGAGGGCAAGCGCGTCGCGCGGGGCGCGGTTGTGTTCTGCCAGAAGCCCGGGTCACGAGCAGGCGAGGGGATCGGTGCCAGCGGGTCTCGCATGTGGGCCGGAGGGTTACATGAGCCGCCGGCCAGGCCAAAAACTTCGCGGGATCGGCCGGGTGGCGTAAGCCCCGCTCATGACCCTCGACGCTCAGCATGCCCCCGCGGTGCGCACCGGCCTCGATCGCCTCGCGGCCGGCGACGGCCCGGATCTGCGCGGGCGACCGGTCGCCTTGCTGTGCCACCCGGCCTCGGTGAACGCCGGGCTGCTGCACGCGCGCGAGCTGATCTCCGGACCGATCGGCGGGCGCCTCGTCAGCTTGCTCGGCCCCGAGCACGGCCTCGACGCGGCGGCGCAGGACATGGAGACGGTGGCGCAAGGCACAGGTCCCAAAGAACATGTCCCGACGTACAGCCTCTACGGCGACAGCTTCGCGAGCCTGAGCCCGAGCCCGGCGATGCTGCACGACGCCGAGTGGCTGGTGATCGACCTCCAGGACGTCGGCGCGCGCTACTACACCTACGTGTGGACGGCGGTGCTGGCGGCCGAGGTCGCGCTGGCCCGAGGTTGTAAGGTGCTGCTGCTCGATCGCCCGAACCCGCTCGGTGGCCTGGCCCGGTGGGTCGAGGGCGGGGCGATCAAAAGCGGACAGGAGAGCTTCGTCGGCCTGCACGACGTCGCGGTCCGCCACGGCATGACCCTCGGCGAGCTCGCGCGCATGGCGATCGTCGAGCGTGGCCTCGCACCGCACGCGGGCCTCGAGCTGCTGGCCTGCAGCGGCTGGCGGCGGGGGATGTTGTTTCCGGCGACCGGGCTGCCGTGGGTGCTGCCCTCGCCGAACATGCCGACCTTCGAGACGGCGCAGGTGTACCCGGGGCAGTGCCTGCTCGAAGGAACCAACCTCAGCGAGGGCCGCGGGACCACCCGGCCCTTCGAGATCTTCGGCGCGCCCTGGCTCGATGGCCTGGCGATGGTGGAGGCGCTGCGCGCCGAACCGGAGGCGACGCCGGGGCTCGGGCTGCGGCCGCTCGGGTTCAAGCCGACCTTCCAGAAGTTCGCGGGCCAGCGCTGCGGGGGGTTGCAGCTGCATGTGCTGCGGCCGGACGCGGTGCGCAGCCTGCAGACCAGCTGGGCGCTGCTGGCGGTCGCATGGCGGCTGGGGCAGGGCAGCATGCGCTGGCGGACCGAGCCCTACGAGTTCGTCGCCGACCGTCCGGCGATCGACCTGCTGGCCGGCGGTGTGTGGCTACGGGCGGCGATCGAGGGGCAGGCCTCGCTCAGGGACATGCTCGCGGCGCAGGAGCCGGGGCGGCAGGCGTTCCTGCGCCGGCGCGCCGACTTCCTGATCTATCCCGACTGATTTTTGCCCGACTGATTTTTGCCCGACTGATTTTGCCCGACTGATTTTTGCCCGGGATGATCAGGAGATGACCGGCAGCGCGACGCGGTCCTTGTGGCCCGAGAACGGCACGCTCGAGTCGAGACGGATGCCCTCGAGCGGGGCGCCGTCGTCGATCCAGCGGGTGTTATAAAGAGTGTCGCGCTCGACCGCGGTGCGACCGGCCTCGCGGATCAGACGCACGAGGTCGCCGCGGCTCATGGCCTGCGGGGTCTCGGCGCCGGCCATGTGGTAGATCTTCTCCTCCTGCACGGTGCCGTCGAGGTCGTCGACGCCGAAGCTGAGCGACACCTGGGCGATCTTCACGCCGATCATGATCCAGTAGGCCTTGATGTGCGGGATGTTCGGCAGCATCAGGCGCGCGACCGCGTAGGTGCGCAGGTTGTCGACGCCGGTCGGCTCGGGGAGCCGCGCGAAGTCGTTGCCCTCGTGGTGGAAGGCGAGCGGGATGAAGGTCTGAAACCCGCCGGTCTCGGTCTGCAGCGCGCGCAGGCGCAGCATGTGGTCGATGCGCTCCTCGAGCGTCTCGATCGTGCCGTAGAGCATGGTGCAGTTGCTGCGCAGGCCGAGGCGATGGGCCGTGCGGTGGATATCGAGCCACTGCGCGCCGTCGGCCTTGTCCTTGCAGATCTTGTGGCGCACACGCTCGGCGAAGATCTCGGCGCCGCCGCCGGGCAGGCTGCCGAGGCCGGCGGCGATCAGCTCGCGCAGGACCTGCTCGACGCTCATGCCGAACTTCTCCGCGAAGTAGTGGATCTCGACGGCAGTGTAGGCCTTGAGGTGCACGTCGGGGCGCAGCTCCTTGAGCACGCGCAGGCAGTCCGTGTAGTAGGAGAAGGGCAGGCCGCCGTGCAAGCCGTTGACGATGTGGATCTCGGTGACCGGCTGATCGATGCGGTCGACCAGCTTCTGGCGGACCTGGTCGAGGCTCATCGTGTACGCGGCCGGTGACTCCGGGGTCAGGCGCGCGAACGAGCAGAACTTGCAGTCGGCCTCGCAGACGTTGGTCGGGTTGATGTGGAAGTTGACGTTGAAGTAGGTGCGGTCGCCGTGCAGGCGCTCGCGCAGCTCGTTGGCGAGGGCGCCGACGGCGAGTAGATCGGGGTAGCGGTAGAGGAACACGCCGTCGTCCTGATCGAGCAGGACGTCGTGGCGGACCTTGTCGGCGATGGTGGCGAAGCGGCGGAGGTCGCGGGGCTCGCGGGTCATGGTGGTCATGTGCTCTCCAGAGTCGAGGGTCGCTGCGGCTCGAAGCCGGCCTGGCGGATGAGCTCACCGAGGGCCATCGCGCTGGTCTCGCTGGGGCGCGGGACGCCGGCGAGCGGGAGGTGGCGACCGGCATCGAGCGGGCCGGCGAGGGTGTCGGCGCCGAACTGCAGCGCGACCTGGGCCAGGCGCACGCCGTGGAGGTCATGACGGACCTCGACGCGGATGCCGGCGGGCAGGGCGATGCGCGCGGCGGCGATCAGGTGCAGGCGAAACAGGCCGCCGGGGCGGGGCGAGAACGGGGCGAGGCTCCAGCCCGGCGCGGCGGCGGCGGCGCGCAGCAACCACCGGCAGTAGGCGGGCAGCTGATCGTGATCGACGGCGAGCACCAGGCGATCGCCGGGGCGCAGGCTGGCGGGATCGGGCCAGGCTGGCTCGAAGGACATGTCCTCAGGGACATGTTCTTTGGAGCCGGGCGCGGAGGGCATGGCCTCAGGGACAGGTGAAAGGTCGATCACGCGATCGTCACGGATCAGCGCGGCGAGGGCCGGGGCCGGGTGCGCGGGGGTCGGGCGGATCCAGATCGCGGACCCGAAGGCGAGCTCGCGGGCGGCGATCGCCCGGCGGCCGGCGTCGGCGGGGTCGGAGAACAGGGCCAGGAGCGCGGCGTGGGTCATGGCGCATCGGCGGGGCGATCGGCGTCACCCCAGCGGCGGACAAGCGGAAGTTCGAGGCCGGCGCGGTCGAGGGCGCGCACGACGACGGTGTCGATCGCGTCCTCGAGCGTCCGCACGGACCCATAGAAGGAGGGGATCGCGGGCAGGATGACCGCGCCGGCCTCGGTGGCGGCGACCATGTTGCGCAGGTGCACGAGGCTCAGCGGGGTCTCGCGTACGACCAGGATCAGGCGCCGGCGCTCCTTGAGCGCGACCTCGCAGGCGCGGGCGAGCAGGTCGTCGCCGCCGCCGTGGGCGACGCGGGCCAGCGCGCTCATCGAGCAGGGCATCAGAATCACCGCGTCGGGGGCGCTCGAGCCGGAGGCGAAGGGGGCCCCGAAGTCGGTGCGGTCCCAGCGGCGAAAGCCCTCCCAGGTGGTCGGCATCGCGGCGCCGAGCTCGTGCTGCCACACCTGCGGGGCGGTGCTCGAGCACACCCAGTCGACGCGCAGGTCAGGGCGCGCGCGGGCCTGGACGGCCAGCAGCTCGAGGGCGCGGCGGGCATAGAGGGCGCCGCTGGCCCCGGTGACGCCGAGCACGAGCCTCATTGTGTCTCCGGCCGGGTGGCGCGCACGACCCAGGCGACGCCGAGGGTGAGGCGTTTGGTCTCGATGTCGACGAAGCCGCTCTCGCGCAGGAGCTCGGTGTAACCCTCGACGGTGGCGAAGCGGCCGATGCTGCGCGGCAGATAGAGGTAGGCGCCGAGGTTGCCGGTCGCGGCCCAGCCGAGCAGCGGCAAGATCGTGCGGTTGTGCAGGGCGTGCACGGCCCGGGTGGCGAGGCTGGTCGGGCGGAAGAACTCGAGGATCGTGAGGCGGCCGCCGGGGCGGAGCACGCGGTGTTGTTCGCGGGTGGCCTCGGCGAGGTCGCTGAGGTTACGGACCCCGAAGGCGCAGAAGATCCCGTCCTGGCTGCGGTCGGCGAGCGGGAGCGCGTGGGCGTCCATCTGTTGCGGAGTGATGCGCAGGGCGGCCTCACCGACGAGCTTGCGCGCGCCGTGGGCGAGCATGCCGGTCGAGAAGTCACCGGCGATGATGTCCGCCCCGGGATACTGGCGGTGGATCTCGAGCGTGGAGTCGAGGGTGCCGGCGCAGAGGTCGAGCAGTCGGGCGCCGCGCGGGTCCTGGCTGGACGGGAGCATCCCGGCGACGGCGCGGCGGCGCCAGCGGATGTCGGTGCCGAGGCTCATCCACCGGTTGGCGCGGTCGTAGCCGTGGGCGATGTCCGTGAACATGCTCTGGACCTGCGCGCCGTGGGCGTCGATCGCGGTGACGGTCTCGAGCGGGCTGAGTTCTTGGCTGGTCATAAGGTCATGTTCCTGAGGACAGGTCCCAAAGGACAGCTCAGTTGCGACGGCGAGCGACGTAGCGGGCGAGCTCGGCGAGGGCGTCGCGCGCGGGCGAGGGCGGGAGCGCGGCGAGCTCGGCGATCGCGGCGCGGGCGTGGCC
>NZ_JACCSO010000134.1 GCF_013812955.1 Nannocystis sp.
ACGCCCTGCTGGCCGCCGAGTACGCGCGCGCGCGCGGCCACGACGACGACGCCGCGACCCGCTACAAGGACGCGATCCGGGCCGCGCGGCGCCACGGTGAGGCCGGCACCGAGGCCCTCGCCTGCGAGCTCGCCGGCAAGCACGCCGCCGGCCTCGGCGATGATGTCCTCTCGGACATGTACTTTCAGACATCCGTGCAGACCTACGCGCGCTGGGGCGCGACCGCCAAGGCCCAGCAGCTCGCGCGCAGCCACGGCCTGCGGACCCGCCACCGCACCTCCGCGCCCGAGCCGGCCGCCGCCTTCGACCTCAGCAGCCTGATCCGGGCCGCGCGGGCGCTCTCCGGCGAGATCCGGCTCGAGCGGCTCTTGCGGATCTTGCTCGAGGTGGCGATGGAGAACGCCGGGGCGCGCCGCGGCGTCGTCGTGCTCGGATTCGGCGACGGCTGGCGGGTCGAGGCCGAGGGCGACGCCGACCCGCCCGACATCCGCGTCGGCCTCGCCGTCCCGATCGAGCAGCACGGCGGCCTCCCGCTCGCGATCGTCCGCTACGTCGCGCGCAGCCAGAAGGACGTGCTGCTCGCCCGCGCCGACCACGAGGGCGAGTTTCGCGGCGACCCCTTCATCGTCGCCCGCCGCGTGCAGTCGGTCGTGTGCCTGCCGGTGCTGCACCAGGGTCGCTGCACCGGCGTGCTCTACCTCGAGCACGCGCTCTCGGCCGGGGTGTTCACATTGGCCCGCCTGGAGCTGCTGCGCCAGCTCGCCGCCCAGCTGGCGATCTCCGTCGAGAACGCGCGGCTGGTCGCGGACCTCCAGCGCGCCCGCAACGAGGCCGTCGCCGCCGAGCGGGTCAAGGGCCGCTTCCTGATGAACATGAGCCACGAGCTGCGCACCCCGCTCAACGCCGTGATCGGCTACGCGGAGCTGATGCAGGACAGCCTCGAGCTCGGTCATCACGACACGCTCGGCTCCGACCTCGCCCGCATCCGCCGCGCCGCCTTCAACCTGCTGCGCACCCTGAGCGGCCTGCTCGAGCTGTCGAAGCTCGCCAGCGGCGCCTCCTCGCTCGAGAGCGCCGACATCGACGTCGCCGCCCTGGTCCGCGAGGTCGCCGCCGAGTGTCAGAGCCTCGCCAGCGCCCGCGGCAACACCTTCGAGCTCGCCGTGCCCGCGGAGATCGGCAGCATATACAGCGATCGCGCGATGCTCCGCTACTGCCTGCACGGCCTGGTCGAGAACGCCTGCAAGTTCACCCGCAACGGCCGCATCACCGTCAAGGTCGAGCGCTCGCAGCAGGACGGCCGCGCCCATCTGCTGTTCTCGATCTCCGACACCGGCATCGGCATCCCCGCGGCCTACCTCGAGAGCATCTTCAACGCCTTCACGCAGGTCGACGACGCCGCCTCCCGCGCCTATGAGGGCACCGGCGTCGGCCTGACCGTCACCCGCCAGTTCGGCCGCATGATGGGCGGCGAGGTCAGCGTCGTCAGCGAGGTCGGCCGCGGCTCGACCTTCACCCTGCGCGTGCCCGTCAGCTTCACCGCGTGAGCGACCCGCTCAAACGACCCGCCGCGCCAGCAATTCCCGCAGGGCCGCCGCCGGGTCCTCACATATCCCGCCGTGCACCGGCGAGGTCTGGAGCACCGCGCTGCGGTGTGCGACCAGCCAGTGAAAGCGCTCGCCGATCGGCAGCCTGGCGATCGGGCCCGCGTCCGCATCGCCGTCACACACCGCCCGAAACGCCTCCAGATGCCGCGCCAGCGCCTCGATGTCGAGATCCGGCGCGAACGCCCCCAGGCGCACGCGGTCGAGCCGCAGCGCGCAGCCGAGGAAGCCGCGGGTCGGCGCGTGCACGATCACCCCGACGTTCACGAATTCCTCCCGCTCGATGCGCGGCACGACCCGCACGATCGCGTAATCAAAGGCCACGGGCGCGGGCACCTTCGGCCTCCTCGAGATAAACCGCGGCCGCGTCGCGACGGGCGCACAGGCGGGCCGCGAACGCGGCCCGATACGCCGCGGGTTCCAGCTCCGGCGGCGCGGTCAACCACTCGTCGGGCACCGCCGCGACCGCCGCCGCGATCGCCTCGTCCGTGAGCCCCGCGAGCAACCACTCCCCCTGCGCAGTGATGCTGCTGGCGCGCGGCAGCAGCACATGGCGGGCGATCAGCGCGAAGGGCGAGCGCACCCCGTCGAGGCCGCCGTCCCAGTCGTGCTGCCAGTACAGCGCGGCCCCGTGATCGATCAGCCACAGTTTTCCACGACACCACATCATGTTCGGGTTCTTGGCCGTGCGGTCCATGTTCTGCGCGAACGCGTCGAAGGCGACGATCCTCGCCATCAGCTCGGGCGTGATCGTGGTGATATCTGTGGTCGCCGCCGGATCGAAGTTGATCGCCGCCGGCAAAAATGCGAGGCCCGCGTTGTCACCGGCGCTGCCGACCACGAGCGAGCGGATCTCCGGGTCGCCCTCGTTGCGCCCGATCGCCGCGTCGACCGCTACGACCACCAGCTCCGGCACCGGCAGCCCGAGCCCGCGCGCGAGCTCGCCCGCGACGAACTCGGCCACCAGAGCGCGCGGCCCCTGCCCCGCCCCGCGGAACTTGACGACATAGCTCGCCCCGTCGTCGGCCTCCATCACCGCGGGCAGCGAGCCGCCCTCGCGCAGGGGGACGACATAGCGGGTCGCGGCGACGCGGCGGAGCATGAAAGATCTCCTACCACGACCCCGCGGCGCCGCGCAGCCGGATCACCACGAATAATCCCAGTGGCGCACGCTGAGCGCGTCGCAGATGGCCTCGAACAGGGTCACCGACGCCTCGTATTCGCCCGTGAGCACGGCCTCGCAGCGCAGGTACCAGTTGTCCTCCACCTCGGCGCGCCAGCGCAGCATCCGCAGGTGCACCGCCCCGTGCTCGCGGTTGACGATCAGGTGGCGGTGCTCCCGGCTGTTCGTGGTCCGGCCACGGCTCGCGCGATGGAGGTCCCCGCGCAGCCGCACCGGCGCGAGCTCCACGCGCTCGATATAATCCGCGAGCCGCTCCGGGCCCCTCCCGCCCGTCAGCGTGTAGCGCAGCGAGGCGCCGCCGCGGTCGCTGGCCGGTGAGGTCCAGATCTGCGTCGAGTCGCCAGATCCGTCCGCCCCAAACGGCTCCTCGCTGTGGGTCCACCCATTCGGGGCCAGCCCGGCGTAATAACAGACGTCGATACCGCCGTGCGGGTGATACTTGCCACTGCGAAGTTTGGCGGCGTGCAGGCCCAGGCCGGGCACCGTCGCCGGCAGCGTCTGCGCCGCTCGCTCGAGCCGGGCCAAGATCTCCCCGCACTGGTTTAGCCGCTTGCGCTCGCCCGGATAAAGCACGCCATAACAGCCCGACGATGCGGTGAGCACCGCGGCGAGCACGAGGATCGCCCTGCGAGACATCATGGGGAGATTACCGCGAGATGCCGGCGCGGAAGCGCCCGCCGCGACGATGGGTTCGACCGGGACAGACCCGCCCCCCGACCCCAAGCCCGTCGCCGGCCAGGCGTCGCTCGAATGACAGGCCGGGGCACGAGCCGGCCTCGACGCTTCGCTCCCAGGATGGGAGACTCGCCGCATGCGCCCCGGCTGGCTCGTGCTCACGCTCGCGGCCTGCGCGGACCGGTCGCCGCGCACGCGGGCCTTCGTCGCCCCGGCGGACATCGTCGCCACCGAGGATCCGGTCGCCACGGCTCCGGCTCCGCCCGCGGCCCCCGAAACGGAGCTGCCCATCGACCCGCCCTACGCGCCCTGTCCGACGCCGGGCTGGGCGAGCGCCGAGGTGCTCGTCGGCGCGTGGCGCACGGGCTGGAGCGCGCAAAAGAGCGACCAAATGGACGGCATACGCCACGATTATGAGGCGGACGGCACGCTGCGAATGCTCCACATGTCCCGCCGCGGGCCCCCGGACGCGAAGCGTATGCACGGCGGGAATGTCCACTATATGCCGCGCCCCGAGGGACGCCGAGAGATGCTCGGTACCTGGCGAATCGACGCATCCGGCGTCCGCGAGCGCCGCTGGGTCGACGGGGCGACCACCCACGTGTCGCGCGGACGGGTATGGGTGGCGGTCGTGGACGGTTTCATGCCATATGCGAAGCTCGCGCTGCGCCCGCTCGAGCGCGGGGCGGATGGGGTGTGGCGCGGGGCGCTGTATTACGCGTCGACCAAAGGCCAGCGCGAGCACGGTCTCGAGACCCAGGTCGAGCTGCGCTTCGACCCACCGCTCGGCACGGCCACGACCGGGCCGTGCACCGTCGAGGTACGCACGCAAGTGCGGGTGTGGGGCAACGGCAAGCCGGCGACCTGGAAGGGCCGCGTCCGTGACGCTTGCGTCATCGACGGCAAGCGCATCACCATTCAGCGATCCGGGACGCCGCGCCCGCCCGGGTCCGAGCACTGGCCCGGCGGCGGGCCCGAGCATGACGAACTCCTGCATAAGGGCTATCTGGCGTTCGACGTCTTGCAGCTGGACCGGGTCGCCGCGGATGTCCTGCTCGCCGGTGAACCCTGGGCTGAGCCCATCTACCGCGCCCGGGCCACCATCCCGCCGATCCTGTGGCACGACGTCATCCATATCGGCAGCTGCGCTGCGCTGCCGGCCCCGACCGACTGAGCGCCAAAACTTGACGCCACCCTGTCCTCAAAGCCAGATGGCGCTCAGGTCGGCGGCTGAGGCTGAGGCTGAGGCTGAGGCTGAGGCCGCGGTTGAGGCTGAGGTTGAGGCCGAGGCTGCGGCCGCGGCTCCGGCTCCGGGTCCAGACCGGGGAAGGGATCGGGCTGCGGCTGCGGCTGCGGCTGCGTCCCGGGCCAGGGCTCGGGCTCGACCGGCTGCGGCCTCGCCGTGACGCCCGGAGAGGGCTGGAGCGCCGGCGGACCGGGGTCGGGCACGAACGCCGGCGGGGGCTGCAGCGCGGGCTGCTCCGGGCCGCGCGGGTCTTGCCCCTGCGCGCAGCTCTGCACGATCAGCAGGCCCGAGGCCGCGCAGAGCACCAGCAGCGCGAGCGCCCCGATCGAACCCTGCACCGCCGACATCGATCGCCGCGAATCATCCATCGCGCCACCCTATCACGGCGCGGCGCGGCAGGGTCGAGCGCGATCACGCATCCCCACATCCGCGCATTCGCGCATCGTCACGCGCGGCCCTCCGCGGGCAAGCGCAGGGTGAACGCGCTGCCGCGGCCGGGCACCGAGCGCACCGACAGCGCGCCGCCCATCGTCTCGGCCAGGCGCTTGCTGAGCGACAGGCCGAGGCCCGAGCCCTCGTAGCGGCGGCGCGGCGACGAGTCGACCTGGGTGAAGGGGTCGAAGATGCGGGCGAGGTCGGCGGCGTCGATGCCGATGCCGTTGTCCTCGACGACCAGCGCCAGCCAGCGGCGCCCGCCCTCCTCCTCACCACGAACCTCGATGGTGATGCGACCGCGGGCGGTGAACTTGATCGCGTTGCCGACCAGGTGGATGAGCACCTGGCGCACGCGACCGCGATCGAGGTCGACCACGATCGGCGCGTCCGGGCCGCGCAGCTCGAGCTGGTCGCCGCGCTGGCGGGCGAGCGGGGCGAGCACGTCGATGACCTCGCGCACCAGCTCCTGGGCGCCGAAGCGCTCGTGCTGGAGGCCCTGCTTCTCGGCCTCGTTGCGCGACAGCTCGAGGATGTCCTCGATCAGCTTGAGCAGGTGTTGACTGGCGCCGACGATCCTTCCCAGGTCGTCGCGCATCGGCTCGAGGCCGTGCAATTCGCAGTCCTCGACCAGCATCTCGGCGTAGCCGATCACCGCGTTCAGCGGGGTGCGCAGCTCGTGGCTCATCGTCGCCATGAACGCCGACTTGGCCGCGCTGGCCGCCACCGCCTGCTGGACCAGCAGCTGGGCCTCGCCGACCTCCTGCCCGGCCCACTCGAGCTGGACCCGCACCTGCTCGGCGCGCACGATCGCGTCGTCCTTGGCGACCTCGCCGAGGTAACTGAGCATGTGCACCGCCAGCACCGCCATCGCGGTGTACAGCGCCGCGGTGGTCGTGTCCGCGTCCGGGTCGGTGAGGCGCGGAAGCTCGACGCCCAGCCGGTCGAGCACCCACAGCAAGACGACCGCGCCCAGGCTCGTCACGGTCCACAGGTGCCCCGCGGCGCGGCCGGCCATCTGCGCGGCGAGGATCGGCACGCACACCAGCAGCACCCAGTACGCCGAGCGCAGGCCCCCGGAGATGACGACCGCCCACAGGATGCCGACGAAGGCGACCGTGGCGACCGCGTGACCGGCCGCCCGGGGGCCGCGCCGGCGCAGCACCCCGAGCGCCGCGAAGCCCAGGCTGATCGTACCGAGATTGGCCACGCTGGCGACGATCCGCATGACGCCGTGGGTCGTCGCCAGCAGCACCGGGATCGTGAACACGCACGCGATGATCATCATCCAGCAGGTGCCGACGATCAGCAGCGAGCGCCGGCGCGTCTCGTTGTCCGCGAGCAACGCCGGCGGCAGCCGGCGCTCGAGCAGCGCGACCACACGGAGCACCAGGCCTGGCGTTCGAACGGTCATCCCCGAAGGACCACGATATACGAGCTGACGCGCGCGCGTAGGGTCATTCCCAGGAATGATGGGTCAGATCCGCGCCGGGTCCCCGCGTCGGCTGCGCCGATCATTACGCAGCGCCCTTCACGAGCCTGTCACGGCCCCTTGGATGACAACGTTTCGCCGGCCGCGGACCCCATGGTTCAACGTTCGCGCGGGCCTCGAGGGGTTTGACAATGTCCGCATCCCCGACATTCCCCATGGGCAGATAGTCCTGCAGAGGCCGGTTCAGCCGCACCGGCCGAACGCCGTAAACCGCGTTGTGCGAGGAGCATGCACATGTCGCCCATCCACGCCAATGCCCTGAACCTGCTGGCCGGCGCCTGCCTGCTCGTCGCCTGCGGGAAGGGCGACCAGCCCGCGTTCGCGCGCGCCATCGAGGTGCTCGCCAGCGAATATACATTCGACCCCAAGGTCATCGTCGCGGCCCCCGCCGAGCGCCTCGAGGTCACGCTCACGAACGTCGGCCAGACGGTGCACGACCTCAGTTTCGAGTGGCCCGGCGGGGAGCGCAGCGCGCTGGCTGGCAGCGTCGCGCCGGGCCAGAGCGCCAGCATGATCCTCACCGCTCCGGACGAGCCGGGAGATTACGGCTTCTATTGCCCCGTCGGCGACCACCGCGCGCGCGGCATGGTCGGCACGCTCACCGTGCTCGAGCGGCCGGAGGTCGGGCTCACGGAGCTGCTCGCCGGCCTCACCGCCCCGGTGACGCTCGGCTTCCCCGACGACGGCTCCGGGCGCATGTTCGTCGTCGACCAGATCGGCGTCATCCACATCGTCCGCGACGGCACGCAGCTGCAGCCGCCCTTCCTCGATCTGCGCGATCGTTTGTATCCGGACCTGGACGAGAGCTACGACGAGCGCGGCCTGCTCGGCTTCGCCTTTCACCCGCAGTTCGCCAGCAACGGCCGCTTCTTCGTCGACTACAGCGCGCCGCTGCGCAAGGGCGCCCCGAAGGACTACGATCATACCAGCCACCTCTCCGAATTCCGCCTCGACCCGGACCACCCCGATCGCGCAGACCCTGGCTCCGAGCGGCTGGTGATGGCCATCGATCAGCCGCAGCAGGTGCACAACGGCGGCACGCTGGCCTTCGGCCCCGACGGCTTTCTCTACATCTCACGCGGCGACGGCGGCGGCGGCTACGACATCGGCGTCGGCCACCCGCCGCTCGGCAACGGCCAGGACATCACCACCCTGCTCGGCAGCATCCTTCGCATCGACATCGACGGCCCCGAGCCCTACGCCATCCCCGCCGACAACCCCTTCGTCGGCCAGGACGGCGCCGACGAGATCTTCGCCTACGGCCTGCGCAACGCCTATCGCATGGCCTTCGACCGCGGGGGCGACCACGCCCTCTACGCCGGCGACGTCGGGCAAAACCGCTGGGAGGAGGTCAGCGTCATCGAGCGCGGCGGCAACTACGGCTGGAACCGCCGCGAGGGCACCCACTGCTTCGACCCCGGGCGCCCGAACGAGCAGCCGACCACCTGCGCCACCACCGGTCCGCGCGGCGAGCCCCTCATCCCGCCCGTGATCGAGTTCGCCAACACCGCCAACGGCGGCCCCGGCCAGGCCGTCATCGGCGGCCACGTCTATCGCGGCGCCGACCTGCCCGCATTGACCGGCGACTATATCTTCGGCTCCTGGTCCAGGACCTTCAATGACCCGAGCGGCGCCATCTTCTACGCGGCCCCGCGGCCCGACAGCGATTCACTGTGGCCCATGCAGAAGCTCCGCATCAGCACCGGCGAGGACGGCGAGCTCGGCCACTACCTGCTCGGCTTCGCCGAGGACCTCGAAGGCGAGCTGTATGTGCTGACCAACGACCGCCGCGGCCCCGGCGGCGACACCGGCAAAGTTTTTAAAATTACCCCGCCGAACCCCTGAGCCGCCGCTACTCCGGCAGCAAGCGGATGTCGACGCGCCGCTCGATCGGCCACGCCGCCGGCTCGCCCTCCGCCGCCCGCGCCTCGCCCATCGAGCGCGTGACCAGCTTATCCTCGGCGACCCCGCGCTGCTGTAAGTACTCCTGCACCGACTGCGCCCGCGAGCGCCCGAGCTGCCGGTTGTAGTCGTCCTCGCCGCGCGGGTCGGTGTGCCCCACGAGCTCGACCTTGCGACCCGCCAGCGGCCCGGTCGTCAAGCAAGTCGCCACCTCCTGGAGGCTGCTGTTGGCCGGCACGTCGAGGCTGGCCGAGTCGAACTCGAAGAACGCCGCGGGCGGCAGCGTGATCCCACAAGCCGCGGCGAGCGGCGACTCGATATACACGGCGACGAGCGCCAGCGGCGGCGTCCCGACGGGCGTGGTCCCGGGCGTGGTCCCGGCCGTGCCCGCCTGACCCTGACCGGCCTCGGCCATGCCCGCATGACCCTGACCCTGACCGGCCTCGGCCATGCCCGCATGACCCTGACCGGCCTCGCCACCAGCGCTCATGTCGGCATCATTGGACTGGGCCATGCCGCGATCCTCTTCGGGCGGCTCCACCAACGCAACTGCACGGTCCGCCTTGCTCGCGCACGCCCCAGCGAACGCAGCAATCAGCGAGAGGGAGAGGATGGATGTTGTCTTCATGGCCGCTAACTGTTACGGAGGCCGTCTCATGGCAACCCCTCCAGGGGTCGGCGCGCCGAGCCTCGATCCCGCCGCGCTGGCCCTGACGAGCCCCTCAAGCGCCGTCAGGCGTATTTGTACACATGATAAAACATGTCCCAAAGGACATTATAGACAGGCGCCGTCGCAGCCAGCGCCGCAAGCGAACGGCCTCATCCGCCGCCCGTCGGCCGGTAGCAAGTACACGCGCCTCGCGGACCGCCTCGTCCTTGATCACAGGCACCGCGGACGTCGCGGACGACCGCTCACCCCGCGCCGCCCAGGCCATGAGCACGACGAGGCGGCAGCGAGGCACACAGCGCAAGCGCGCGCGACGATGATCACCATCGCTCGCGCCGCACAGGCGAGCGCGCTGTTCTTCGACAGCGAGCGCGACGACGAGTGGGAGCTGCTGCCGCAGGCAAAGCACGTGCCGCAACCGCCCGAGGAGATCGATCCGGATCGGCCCGAGAGCGCCGACGAGTACTGCAAGCAGGCGCTCGAGCTGGCCGGCTTGACGTAGCCAACTACATTCGAAGCGGGAATCTAGCCGAGGATCGACGACCGTGACGCCGATCAGGATTCGTCGTTCGCGGATGCCACCTTGAATTCCCCGGCGGTAAGGGCAGCCGCGATCTCCTCGAACGTGAAGCCGCGGTCGAGCTTCGCTTTCACCCACGCCGCCTGGGCCGGCGCGTGGAGCGGCCAGCGAGAGCTGAGGCCTCGCTGACCGCCGTGGACCTTCTGAGGGGCGGGTAGCACGCCCTTGTGCGCCCAGCGGAAGGCTGTCGGTCCCGAGATTCCGCCCGCCGCACAGACCTCCGCGGTCGTGGCCCATCTCGTGTCCTCGATGCCAGGCACCGGCGGGAGTCTATCGGCGCGACTTCAGCCCAGGAAGACCTCTTGCGTTCGTAAATAGTCCGTGTTTATAGTGTTCTTGAATGAATAGTCCAAGAACAGTCCGCGAGCACGGAGCGCTCCCATGACCAGCAATGACCCTCAGGACCCCAAGGACCTCACCCAGGACTTGCCCGACGGGATCGACGTCGACCTGGGCGACGCCCCTGCCCTCGACCTCCCGCTGCCTGCGCCGGACGCGGGCGGCACGATCCCCGAGGCCGCCGAGTACCTGGGCACCTACAGCTCCATCCCTGCCTACCTGAGGGCGATGCTCGAGCCCGAGGTGTCGGCCGCCTGCTCGTGGATCCTGGATCACCTCGACTACGTGGCGGTGCAGCGCAGGTGGGAGCGCGGCGGGGGCCGGCTCGTGCTCGAGCGGGGGCACGTGTATCGGGTCGCGGTGCCCGGGTCATGATGGCTCCAAAATGGAAATAACTGATCTTCTACTCGCTCACCGGAATTAAAGATCCCCTGGAGGAGCGCCTTCTGCGACAGCCAGACGGTCACATCCTTGAGGCACCATTCTCCAGCCTCTTCGATATGACGACGATGTCGCCTCTTGAGAAGCGCTAATCCAGGCAAAGCCCGCAGATCGACCGTACCACGGCCGGTGCTGGCATATCTGGCCTGACGAGGATGATCCCGAGACTGCAGATGGTTACACCGTCGGGGGTTCGCCCGCCGCGCCAGCGGTACATTTGCCCCGTCGACGAACGATAAACGTGCCATCGCCGCCTATTGCGCCGTCGATGGCGATCGTGGGTTGCATCCCCCGGGCACTTCGGCATGTTTTTCCGGGCGCGGCCACTGAGCCTGTGCTCGCCGACTCGACGCAAGGATCGCGTGCTGGCGGCCCGCAATGCTGCGGATCTCGATCAACTTCGCCATGGACTCACGGGTGGGCTTACGGGTCCATCCGCGGCTCCGTCACCCTGCAACGGAGTCCACAATGCTGCTGTCCAGCGTCGCCGTCGCTTCCACCCTCGCGCTCGCTCTTGTCCAGGAGCCGGCGCCCGCGGCCGAGCCAGCCGCAGAGGCGCCCGCCGAGACGGCCGCCGAGGGCCCCGCCGAGGGCCCCACGCCCGCGGCCGTGGCCGAGGCCTCCTCCGACAAGGAGTCCGAGAAGGAGACCAACGCCGTCGCGGCGCCGAAGTGGAAGGGCAACGGTCTGCTGATCGCCTCGGGTGTGCTCGGTGGCCTCGGCCTCGCCTCGAACATCGGGCGCATCGCCGTGGTCCAGCGCGCGTGCAAGGAGGTCGAGTACGACCCGGAGGAGGGCGGCGTGCAGGGCACCGCCGCGTGTCGAGACCAGGGCGTCGGCCTCGTCTTGCTGGCGTCCGGCGCGGTCGGCTTCAACGTCGCAGCGATCGGCACCGGGGCCGCGGGTGGCAGCCTGCACGGCAACTGGGCCGCGCACGACACGGCGATCCGCAACGGCCGCCAGCGCGCGAGCGGGGCCCAGATCGGCGTCGGCGCCGGCCTGCTCACCCTCGGCGTGCTCGGCTACGTGGCGGTGCGCGTCGGCTCCTTCGCCGACGCGCTCGGGGCCAACTCCTGCGGCGAAAAGTACGGGGTGGACTCGATGGAGCCCGACCAGGCCAACTCGGCGCTCGCCGACTGCATCCGCAACCGCTGGAGCGGATACCTGACCGGCATCATGCTCACGCAGGCGGCCGCGGTCGCCGGAACCGGCGTGCTGGCCCACGGCGTCAGCTACAGCCGCAACCTCAAGCTGTACCGCTCGGTCATCAGCCATCAGGTGCGCCTGACCCCGACCTTCACGCCGACCTGGGCCGGCATGTCACTCAGCGCCCGCTTCTGACCTGAGGCGCTTAGATCACTAGCGGATGAACGCCAGCAGGTCGGCGTTGACCTGGTCCTGATGCGTGGTGGTGAGGCCGTGCGGCGCGCCCGGATAGACCTTGAGGGTCGCGTCCGGGATCATGCGCGAGGACTGGCGCGCCGCCGCATCGATCGGCACGATCTGGTCGGCGTCGCCGTGAAGGATCAGCGTCGGGATGTCGAACTTCGCCAGGTCTTCGCTGAAGTCCGTCTCGGAGAACGCCTTGATGCTCGCATATGCGTTCAGCAGCCCGCTCTGCATGCTCCACAGCCAAAACTGCTGCAAGACGCCCTGGGAGACGCTCGCGCCCGGCTTGTTGGCCCCGTAAAACGGCGAGGCCAGATCTTTGTAAAATTGTGAGCGGTCCTTGACGAGGCCCGCACGGAGCTGGTCGAAGACGTCGATCGGGAGCCCGCCGGGATTGGCCGCGGTCTTCAGCATCAGCGGCGGCACGGCGGCGATCAGCACCGCCTTGGCGACCCGATCCGTGTTGTGCCGGCCGATGTAGCGCGCGACCTCTCCGCCGCCGGTGGAGTGGCCGACCAGCACGACGTCGCGCAGATCGAGCGCATCGAGCAGGGCGGCGAGGTCGTCCGCGTAGCCGTTCATGTCATTGCCGGTCCTGGGCTGGCTCGAGCGGCCGTGGCCGCGCCGGTCATGCGCGATGGTCCGAAACCCCTGCTGCGCGAGGAACAGCAGCTGCGGGTCCCACGCGTCGGCGCTGAGCGGCCATCCGTGGGAGAACACGACCGGGGTGCCCGCGCCCCAATCTTTATAGTCGATTATCGCGCCGTCTTTTGTGGTGATCGTATTGCCCATGGGATGCCTCGTCCGTGCATGGCGGACGACCGTGAAAAGTCAATCCGGCGATCCCGGGACCGCGTTCGTCCGGCGCTTCGTGGCCGATCCGGGACGCCGTGAGCGGCGGCGACCGGCGCGCGCGCCGCGATCGCGCCGGTCATGCGGGCCAGGGCGCCTCGTCGTGCTATCGTCGGAGCTTCCGATGCTGACCAGCGCAATCACCGCCGTGATCACAGGGATCCTCAGTTTTTTTGGGATCCCCCCGGGACCGTACATCGCTGGCGTGTGGATCGGCGTGAAGATCCTGGTCGTCGCCACCATCGCCCTGATCGCCTGGCGCGCGTCCAAAAGGGCCAAGCAGGCGACGCCTCCGCCGCCGTCGCCCGCCCCCTGAGCGCCGGAGCCTTCGATCAGAAGGCGAACCCGAGGGTGACGCCGTGGGTGCCGCGGTACGGGTCGTAAGTCGGCGCGACCCCTCGCCACTGCAAGCGGGCGCGGCGGCCACCGCTCATGGACAAATGTGCGTCGCGGAAGCGCCGCAGCTGGGCCTGGCGGACCCCGAACAGCACAGCGCCGCTGACGATCAGCGCCCCGCCCACGCCGGCGATACCGAGCAGGACCTCCGGTCCCTCGCCGAGCGTGAGGCCGAGGCCGAGGCCGACGCCGAGCGGGGCGAAGCCGACGCTGAACAGCATGATGCCGAGCTTGCGCCGACTGCGGTACTTCTCGTCGAGATATGCGCCGAAGGTCATCGCGGCGTCATCCTCGTCGTCGTCGCCCTCGGCGCGCTCCTGGGCCGACTCCCGCTCGTCCTCTTCATAGTCGGCCCACTCCCGCTTCAGGTCCCTGTCCAGCACCACGCTCAGGCGCTCGGCGTATTGCCGCTCACCCTCGAGGAAGGCCACGAACGCCGGCACCGGAGGGAGCGGCAGCGCGACCGGCCCGTCGCCGCGGGCGGGTAGCGGCGGACTCGGGCCCTCTGGCGGCGGGGCTGGAGCCTGGATAGCGAGGACGATCAATAAATAAGCGTTAAGCACGCGAGCACGATAGCCCGCGACCGGCCGACATGCGAGCGACTTGCGGTTCGCATGTCGCCCGCGCCGGCTCCTCCGGGATGCGACATTTAAGTCGTGCCCCCGGCACACCGCGCTCGACCCAGATGCACGATGGCGGGAGAGCAGGTCTGGCTCACTTCATCCGCGCGAGGTTTTGCCAGAAGCGCCGCAGGCTGTCGGTGCCGCCGAACAGCGTGGTGAAGTGCGTCGAGTCGACCATCAGGATGTCGCCAGCGCGCCGTCCGCTCGGCGGCACCCACAGCAGGCAATTCAATTCGGTATTCCCGGCCTCGGTGAACGGGTGCGGTCGGCTGAGATCGATGGGCTGGCGGGCGAGGATGCGCACCTCATTCCCGTCGTCACCCGTCAGCGCGTAGTGCGGGAGGTGCGGGTGGAAGTTGAACGTGGTCACGCCGTCGAGCAGCCGCTTCTCGTCGAGATCGCGGAAGGTCGTCAGTGGGGCGATATCCCGGGTGCCTGCGACCTGCGCGGGGTGCAGGCCCCACTGGTTGATCACCGGAACGCCGAACGCGGTCAGCAGCGAGCGCGTGTACTGGCCGAAGCGCTGCTGCCGCGGCACGAGCGCGTCTCCGTGGTGCTCGTACTCCACCTGGCGCCGCTTGTAGTCATCGGTGTCGCCGACGTCGTGGTGTGGGCCGATCATCAGGCACGTGTCCTCGCGCGCGAGCCACTGCTCGAGCGCCGCGATCTCCTCCGGCGCGGCCGCTTGGTCGGAGAGCAAGTGATCGAGGCCGAACACCAGCAGGGTGTCCGTGTCGGCGAGGATCCGTGCGTCGATCGGCAGCGTGAAGCCGGCTTGATCGGTGCGCTGGAACACCGCCACCGGGTGACCCGACGCCTCGCCCGCGACCTCCTGGAAGCTCAGCGCCGAGCGATGGAACAGCTCGAGCGTGCCCGCGATGCCCTGCAGGAACTGCGCTGAGCTGTACTCCGGGGTCTCATAGCTCGGCCAGAGCACGTTGCGGACCTCGGTGAAGGTCGAATAACGGTTCTCCATCGCTGCGGGGCTGCGCTGGGCCTCCCACGGGTAGCTCCATGCCCAGTAGATGCTGATGCGCCGTCTGCCCGGCGTATATTTGCGCGGTATATGGCGCTGATTGTAGGTACGTGCTGCCGGACATGGGGTGGTCGAGCTGCTCATGGAAGTTCCTCTCCGCCGGCCGCGAGCCAGCGCAACGCCTTGAGTCCGGGCAGGAAGAAGTACGCGCCGCCGCGCACGGTGGTGAAGGCGGGCAGACCGGCGATCTTCTTGCGGATCGGACGCTTCGGGATCGTGAAGTCGAGCGTGCCGTCCTGATTGCCGATGATCGGGTCGCGCTCGTTGCCGAGCTCATTGAAGTCCTTGTCATTCGTCCATACGTTCTGTGCGAACTCGAACTGGCGGATGAGGCTGGCGCACAGCACGAAGGCCGCGACGCCGCGCTCCTGGCCGTCCTCCGGCGCGTCGTCGGGCAGGTGCGGGCCGTACGTCGCCCCGCGGCGGATCATGCGGTGTCGGCTCATGTTGGCCGCGGTGTCGCGCGGGTTCATGCGGCGGATATGCGCGCCGAGCGGCACGGCATAGCCGAGCGGGTCGTCCTTCGCGTAGTTGAAGTCGTTGTTGCGCTGCGGGTCCGCGGCGAGCGCGGGGTCGTCCTGCTCCGGGGCGAGCACGAGCGGCGCGCCGCTGCGCCAGCGGCCCATCAGCTTCGCCGCCAACAGCTCGCGCTGTTCAGGCGTCTCGCCGTGCTGCGCGAGGAACTCGCGGAACTTGCCGACGTGCTCCTGCAGCCGGCGATAGGCCATGAAGCTGCTGTTGCGCGCGAGGATCTCCGGCTGCGGCAGGCGCGTCGGCGGGCCATCCTCGTCCGGGTAGCCCAGGATGAACTCACCCGGCTTCAACAGCGGGCCGGAGCCCGGCGTCGGTTGCTCGCCGGAGCCTTCGATCGCCAGCGCCGTCAGCTGATCGCGGTAGCCGAAGTGGTCGTGCGCATAGTCGAATGGTGGGATCGCCCCGACCTCGAGCGACGAGAGCACCTCGACGCCCTCGCTGCGCGCGACCAGCTCGTCGTGCGCCGCCTGCCAGCGTGCACGCTCGTCGTCGTCGCGCGCGAAGAGGAGCACGATCGCGTGCAGGTCCGGGCCGGCCACGCCCCCCTCCCAGGTCTCGGGATGGCTCGCGCCGGTGTCGCCGAGGATCTCCGCGCGCGCCACCATGCCCTGCCGGAACTCCTCCGGGAACGTCGCCAGCGACGCCTCGTCGACGCCGAGCGCGCGCAGCCCGTTCCAGGTGAATCCGACCGTCACCCAGCGCCGGTCCTGCTCGACGGACTCGCGCATCGCCTGGACCGAGCGCAGCTGCTCGAGCATCGCCGACAACCACGTCCGCCCCGCCGCCGCGCTCCGGAACGACAGAAATTCGTACCGCCCGACCAGCGCCGGCGCGCGGTTCAGCAGGATGTATTGGATATCGTCGAGGTCGATCATGCCGGCTCACTGCATCTGGTCGAGCATCTCGGACAGCGCCGCTTTGACGCGCAGCGCTTTCTTGATCTCGTCGGCGCTGACGTACGGGTACTCGCCGTACTCGAGGAAACTCGGGCACTGGTGGTCGCGCACGAACTGGACGAAGGACGCCGGGTTGGTCTTCCAGTCGGCGGGGAAGCCCTCGAGGTTCTCGAATACGGTGTCGATCCCGTACTTCGAGAACAGCGCCACGGCGTCCTCGGTGTACTTGTCGAAGTCCGTATCGAAGATGCCTTGATACATGAAGTAGGTCTCGCTCTTGATGTCGAACAACACCCAGCGCAGGTAGTGCAGCTTGAGCACCTCGAGCGAGTCCGGCGCGTCGGTCACCGTCTGTGCCAGGAGGCGTCCATGCTCGCGCACGTGCTCCTCGCGCCCCGGGATCAGCTTCGCGATGATCGTGAAGCCGTAGCATGCGGGGGTCTTCGGGAAGGTCGGCCCGTAGCGGCCGACATCGACCTTGTCCTCGAAGTAGCCGCCTTCCGGGATCGCCATCGCGGCGGGTACGGACCACTCGGGTCGTTTGTCTTTATCTGTCATGGTCGCTCCGGGGTTGAAATAGTCCGAGGGTCACCGCGTCGCGGTGGAGCCGGTCGTCGCTCGACGCCTGTGAACGCGGTCGGCTCTGCTCGCTTCTTTTGGAGGGCTATGGGACCAGACCGGCGATCGTTCAAGCAGCGGCCGCGCGCTCGAGTCACCGCCGGCGGAGCGCCCGCTTCGCCAGTGCGCCGCGAGATGCCCGTCGAAGCCGGGTCCCCGCGCCCGAGAACGCATGAGCATCGCTTTGTTCGTCGTTATTTTGCCGCTGCACTTCGCCGCCGTCGAGTTCGCTCGAGTGGTTGTCACCCGACGATTAATTGCCCACGGCGGCGACGATCAGGCGCGCAGCCAGCCCGGCACGCAGACACCGCCGCCGCCGAAAACCCCTGTTGGGACGATTCGCCGGATCTACGGATCCGGCGTGGCGATGATTAGATCATCAGCGCATCGCCAGGTAGGCGCTCTCGCGCCCGGCCCCGCCCTCGAGCAGGATCTTGCGGGCGAGCTCGGTGGCCTCGTGGGTGCCGGCCAGGGTCAGCGTATCACCGGCGCGCAGCACCTCGCGCGGCGAGGGCAGCACCATGTCGGGGCCGTCGCGGTGGATGGCCAGCACCGCCACGCCGGCGCGCACGCGCAGGCTCAGCGAGCCGAGGTTACGCCCGACCGCCGGGCTGTCCGGCAGCAGGTGCACCGCGGTCATGCCCGGGAAGCCCGGCAGCATGTTGGTCGCCGCGACCAGCGACTCGTCGGCCTTGTGCTCCTCGCCCGGGCCGCCGGCCTCGCGGCTCTGCTTGGCCAGCATCTCGACGATGAGCTCGGTGCCGGCGCGCACGTGGCCCTGCAGGTTGGTGACGCTGCGCCACACGTTGTAGAACAGGGCCGCGACCACCACGATGAACACCACCACGCCCGCGCTGTACGGCAGGAACGGCTGCGAGATGGCGACCAGGGGCAGACCGAGGGCGAGGCTGAGGGCGAGCTCGAGGGCGACGGTGAACACGCGGCGGGGCGCGGAGCCGAGGTCGAGCTTGCCCTCCTTGCGGGCGGGCACGACGACCTCGGCGAGCAGGTGGGCGAGCGCGGCGGAGCGGCGCACGACGCCGACCAGGAAGATGCCGGCGACGAGCACCGTCAGGCCGATCCAGGCGATATCGACGATCTGCGGCGCGATCGAGAGGCGGGTGCTGATCATCGTGATCACCTGCCAGTGGACCAGGCGCGAGCCGGCCAGGGCGGCCAGCAGCAGCGCGGCGTCGAGCACCAGCATCAGGATGGCCGTGCGGATCGAGGCCCAGGTCGAGACCGCCGGCGGGGTGGTGCGCAGCTGGTCGATCCAGCCGTCATAGAAGGTGACGAAGGTCTGCAGGCGGGGCGGCAGGCGCCGGTCGAGGGCCTCGGCCGCGGCCGCGGAGCGACGCACGAAGATCGGCGTGGTCAGGCTGGTCAGCAGCGACACGGCGACGGCGATCGGGAAGATGAAGCTGCCGGTCGCCCCGGTGCTCACACCGAGCGCGGCGATGATGAACGAGAACTCGCCGATCTGGGCCAGGCTCATGCCGGCGCGCACCGAGTTGGGGAGGCCGTTGCCCGACAGGAACGCCCCGAGCGACACGCCGACGACCTTGCCGACGAGCACCAGCGAGGTCAGGACCAGCACCGGCAACCAGTGCTCGAGCACCAGGCCCGGGTCGATCGAGAGGCCGACCGAGATGAAGAAGATCGCGGCGAAGATGTCCTTGAGCGGCTTGATCAGGTGCTCGACCCGATGGCCCTCGCCGGACTCGGAGATCAGCATGCCGGCGAGGAAGGCCCCGAGCGCGACCGAGTAGCCGGCGGTGGCCGCCAGCGCGGACATCCCGAAGCACACCGCGATCGCGGCGATCAGGGTGGTCTCGCCCTTGTCCTGGCGCACCACCCCGCGGATGAAGCGCGGCACGATCAGCAGCCCGCCGCCGAGCAGCGCGATCAGGAAGCCGAACAGCTTGCCGATCGTGACCGCGAAGTCACCCGGTGACAGGCCGGTGCCCGAGGCGACCGCCTGCAGCACCGCGAGCAGCAAGATGGCGATCATGTCCTCGAACACCAGCACCGCGAAGGTGAGGTCGGCGAAGCCGCCGCGCATCTTTTGGGCCTCGAAGGACTTGGCGACCAGCATGGTCGACGAGATGCCGAGGCAGGCGCCGACGAACAGGCTCTCGGTGCTGCTCCAGCCGAACATGCGCCCGGCCAGGTAGCCGAGCGAGACCATCAGCCCGACCTCGATCAGGGCGGTCAGGCCGGCGGACATGCCGATGCGGGCGATCTTGCGGATGCTGAACTCGATGCCGATGGTGAACATCAGCAAGATGACCCCGAGCTCCGACAGCGAGTGGGTCAGGGCCAGGCTCTCCTGGTCGCCGACGACGATGCCGGGCACGTGCGGCCCGATGAGCATGCCGGCCACCAGGTAGCCGAGCACCGGCGGCTGCTTGAGCCGCTGGGACACGAGGCTGGTCATCGCCGCGACGCCGAGGATGATGCCGAGGTCTTGAATGGACTGCGCGAAATCGCCGGACATGCGGGACCCACACTTTACCTCAGAGCCCGCGCGAACGGCATGCGACGGTCGTCGCCGGCCAGCGGGATCCCGAACCATTCATCGCGGTCCCCGCCGCTGGAGCCCCGCTGGCGGTGAGGCTCACTCGGCGCCGGCGCCGACGAAGATCTCCGTGACCTTGTCGGCCACGAAGGTGAAGAACACGCCGCCGTACACCGATCCGGCGATGAACTCGTCGGCAGCGTCGCCCGAGGGCTCGAACGGGTCGCGCAGCTTGCCGTAGGCCGCGAGCACGGCCTTGCGCGGCGAGCCGACGCCCACACCGAAGCGGGTCGTGAGCTCCGACGGGGCCTTGATCCTGAGCGTGTGGATCCTCTGCGGGCCCTTGCGGGTGTCTGCGCCCATCGACAGGCGCACCCCCTTGTCCTTATAAAGCCACTCCTGGATGTATGTGCCGGTGGCCATCTCGAGGATGACGCGGCCGCGCTTGGCCGGCTCGCCGAGCAGCGCGAGCACCTCCTCCGCGGGCATGCCGTGGCGCAGTCCGCCGATCACCTCGTCGCCCATCGGGTTCGGGCCACCCTCGGCCTGCACCGGCTCACCCTCCCCCGGCAACTGACACGCGCCGGTGCTCAGCCACCCGCCCTCCTTCTTCGACGCCTTCCACGCCGCACGGCCGCCGTAGACGTCGCCCGGATGCGAGGCCTGCAGCTCCTGACACACATGCGTCAACGAGCGCGCCACCATCCCCGAACGCCCCGCCGCCACCGCCTGCTCGAGCCGGCGACACGCCTGCGCGCTCGCCCGACAGGCCGTCATCCGCTCGCTGCTCTCCGCGGTGATCCGCGCGTAGCAGATGCACCACGCGCTCACGATCGGCTCGCCAGGCGCGGCCGGAGCCGTGGCCACAGCGGGCGTCGCGGGGGTCGCGGGCGTGGCC
>NZ_JACCSO010000145.1 GCF_013812955.1 Nannocystis sp.
GCGCGGGGATCGGGGGCCGGAGTCGCGGCGTGCGGGGTTGGGCGCAGCACCAGCGGCGGGGGCGTGGCGGCGAGGATCTGGCGCTCGACGGCGACGAGCCGCTGCTCGGCGTCGGTGAAGGATTCGGCCTCACTGGGGTCGAGGCCGGCGATGTATTGCCGCAGCAGTCGTTCGGCCTTGCGAAGGTGGCTCAGCTGCGGATCCATCGCAAACGCCTCGATGTGGGCCTGGGCGATCTGATAGGCGATCAGGTTGCGGGCGGCGGCGAGGTGCGGGTCGTCGGGTAGCTGCGCGTAGGCCTCGGTCCAGCGGGCGATCGCACCGACATAGTCGGCGGTGTCGAACAACGCCTGGCCGTCGTTGATCAGCGCGCCCACGCGGGCCGGTGCGCGCGCCTGGTCGTCGACCTCGGTCGATGGCTCGAGCGGCGCCGTGGGCTGAGGCAGCCGTGATGACGGGCGGGGCGCGGCGGCGGCGGCGGATCCGCTGACGAGCGAGGTCGCGAGCAGCGTCGTGTGCAGCCAGGGTCCGCGGGCCGTGAACAGCACAGGCGGACAGCATAGGAGGATCGGGAGCCCTGGCAAGCAGCAGGGCGGGCGCGATCGCGGCCCGGGCCAGTCCGTGAGGCTGCGCTATGCTGAAGATCGTGGAACGGTATGCGAGCGGACTGATCGACGCGGGCTCGACGCGAGTGACGAGTTCGGGGCCTCCGCCGACCCCTGCGCAGATCCCGACCAACGAGCTGGTGGCGCTGATGTCGGACCGCTACCGCATCCTGCGGCGGATCGGGCGGGGCGGAATGGGCGAGGTTTTCCTGGCCGAACACACCGCGATCGGCAAGCAGGTGGCGATCAAGATCCTGAGCGAGGACTTCGCCCGCAAGCCGCGCATCGTCCAGCGCTTCCTGCAGGAGGCGCGGGCCTCCTCGGCGATTCGTCACGAAAATGTGGTCGACATCACCGACTATGGCCACACCCCGAGCGGACTACCATTCCTGGCAATGGAATACCTCGTCGGTGAGGATCTCAAGGCGACGCTGCGCCGCGAGGGCTGGCTGGCGTGGCCGCGGGCGCGGCGAATGGTGCTCCAGTTGCTGGCGGGGCTGGCTGCGGCCCACAGCCAGGGGGTCATTCACCGCGATATCAAGCCGGATAATTGCTTTCGGTTGGAGCGTGGTGATAACCCCGATTTCATCAAGGTCCTCGACTTCGGGATCGCCAAGGTGATCAACGAAGAGGTCGATCAACACTTGACGCAGACCGGCGTCGTGATGGGCACAGCGGAGTACATGTCGCCGGAGCAGGCACGTAGCGACCCGATCGACGCGCGCACCGACCTGTACGCCGTCGGCGTGATCCTGTTCGAGATGCTGACCGGGCGGGTGCCGTTTCGGGCCAATGGTTTCATGGGCACGCTCAGCAAGCACATCATGGAGTCGCCGCCGTTACCGCGGCAGGTGGCGCCGCTAGCGAACATCAGTCGCGCGCTCGAGCGGGTGATGCTCAAGGCGCTGGCGAAGGAGCCGGACGATCGCTTTCAGAGCGCGGAGGCGTTTGCGAAGGCGCTTCGCGCCCTGCCGCCGTCCGAGGACGGAGCGTCGGCGTCGGGTCCCAGGAATTGGCCCATGGCGGGTCTGGCGATGGTCCTCGGGCTGGCGGGCATGGTCCGCTGGGCGTTCCCGGGCGGGCCCATTGAGCACGCGGCGAGCCCCGAGGTCGTGGTCGCGGCGCGGCCGGAGCAGGCGCGGCTCGAGGCGCTGGTGCCGGACGCGATGCGGACCGATGAAGGGTTCGACGCGACCTGGTCGGAGCATGGGACCATGAGCGCCGGGGTCGCTACCGAGGAGGCCGTCGTCAGCACAATGGACGTGACGAGCCAAGTGGACGTGCCGAGCGCAACGGACGTGACGGACGCGCCGACCGTGGGCGTCGATCCGGCGAAGAAGCGCGAGCACCGGTCACGGCGGCTGCCGGAGAAGTTGAGCCCGGCGGCGCTCGGGGCCGGCTTCGCGGCGGTCGAGGGCGCGGTCGGCGAGTGTCGGCAACACGGCGGAGTGACCGGCACCGTGGTGCATGTGCAACTGACGGTCACGGCGGCGGGGAAGGTCGAGGGCGCGAGCGCGCGCAAGCCCTATCAGGGCACCACGCTCGGCCGCTGTGTCGAGGCCGCGGCCAGCCGGGCGAGCTTTCCGGCGGCGCAGACCAGTCAGCGCGCCGAGCCGGGCTTCAAGCTGTGATGGCGGGCGGGCGCGTGCGGGTCCGTGTCGGTGGGGTCGCGCCGCGCCTGTGAGCGGCGATCGCCGGGCGTGGTGGCGCCGACCGGTGGTCGCGCTCACCCTCGCCGGGGATGTCGCCCGCGCTCACTTGGCGAGGGTCGGATGGAAGGCAC
This sequence comes from Nannocystis sp., assembly GCF_013812955.1. Taxonomy (GTDB): domain Bacteria; phylum Myxococcota_A; class Polyangia; order Nannocystales; family Nannocystaceae; genus Nannocystis. Next base: position 2,389 of record NZ_JACCSO010000145.1, read on the forward strand.
GAACCAGCTCGCGATGGAGGCGCTTGTGCTGGAAGCGAGCACGCACTGCGCCGTAGGCGGCGAACAGGGCGGGGATCAGGCTGGCGACGGCGATGATGGTGATGAAGAGTGTCATGGCGGCTGCTCCTGCGCAGTCTCGTAAGCGATTGCCGTGCCAGCGCCGAGCCTGTTGTAAGAGGTTGATTTCAGAGGGGTTCTCCGGCGAGCGCCGCGTCGCCGGGGTCGCCGGGGGTTGGCCATGATGGCTACTCGAGTTGTGTGGCCAGCAGCAAAAGCAGCCACCTGGGGCTCTGGGTCGGCGCTGGCGACGGTCGCCGAGACGGGGACGAGCGCGCTGACCTCGGGCGAGCGCTGCGATCTGCTGCTGCGCATCGACGAGAAGGCGCCCTGCTGGGCTGGCACAGCGCCTGCGGGGTGGCGCCGGCGACCGACACGTACACCAGCAAGGCGGCGATCGAGGCGACGAACTGCTGCGCGGACGGCAAGCTGATCGGCCCCGGCACGAGCCCCTTCATCTTCCATCAGCTGCCGGCGGGGCCGGTCCCGGGCGGGGTGGCGATCGTCAGCAATCACCTCGGCACGCTGCGCCACGAGGCGACGATCGGGGTCGACGTGGCGGGCACGGGTGCTGGATCCGCAAGCTGCTCGGCAGCTCGATCGCCGCGACGGCGTTGCCCGCCGCGCTGGCGCAGGTGGTCGTCGAGCGGGCGCTCGTGCTCGGCTACCAGGCGAAGTTCAAGGGGCCGGGCGCGAGCTTCCTGCTGCTGTTCGAGTTGAGTCACCCGTAGTGTCCCGGCTGTCGTCGGCAGACCTGGGCATCCGTGCAGGTCGCTCGAGCCGTGGGTGGAACATCGCGCCGTGCGGGTTTTGTGATATTGGCTAGAACATGCACAAGCGCCTGCTTACGCCACTAATTGCCAGCCTGCTCATCGCCGCGCCCGTGGCCTGCAAAGACGGGGGTGGCGGGGACGCCTCGGAGAGCGCCAGCAGCACCGGCGGCCCGACCACGAGCGCGAGCGCGACCGACCCGGGGACGACGACGACGGGCGGCGTGACGCCGACGACGACCGTGGGCGATACGACCGCGGACCCGACGACGGGCGAGCCGACGACCACGGACCCGACGACGGGTGAGCCGACGACGGGTGAGCCGGTCGGATGTCAGGCGCCCGACGACGACGGCGACGAGGACGCGGACGGGGTGCTGAACTCGGCGGACAACTGCCGCTGCGATGCGAACCCGAACCAGCTCGACTTCGACGGCAACACCGTCGGCAACGTGTGCGATGCGCCGCTGCTGTACAAGATCGCCGACGGGGTGCCGCCCGAGTTCAACCGCCTGGAGACCACGGCGACCGCCAAGAGCACGCTGAGCTGCAACTTCCCGGTCAACCTGATCATCCTCGGCGGCGACCTGCAAGTGAAGCTCGACGACCTCGGGAGCGCGCAGATCTACGCGGCGAAGATGAACTTCGCGGATACCCCGGAGTTGGTGTGTGACCTGGTGCTGGTCAAGGTCAAGCTGCGGATCGAGCAGTTCTTCGCCGACGGCGACACGCCCTTCGCGGTCGGCTTCCCGTTCGTGCCCGCGGACCACGCAGCCGGCTCGATCATCGGCTTCACCGACAAGCCGCACTCGATCCTGATCTCGGGCATCCTCAACGTGACCGAGTCCAGCAACGAGGACCTGGCGATGCCGGGTGAGAGCCCGCTCGAGATGGTCCCCGGCGCGTTTCCGATGGCTCTGGCGAGCGCCAACACCGACGGGCAGGTGTCGATGGCCTTCGATGACAAGGACTCGATCGTGTTCATGCAGACCACCGAGTCGGGGATCGAAATCAAGCTCACCGGCCTCAAGGGCACCCTGCGCCTGAAGAAGTGAGGTGCTACCCTGCGCGGGTTCATGGCCGCCGCCCCCCCGCGCCCCCTCATCTCTCTGGTCCCGCCGGTCTCCAAGGAGCCGGACGTAGTCGACAAGATCCGACCCGCCGAGCGTCTCCGGCGGGTCTTTTCGTACGTCGGGCCGCATCGCGGGCGCATGACCGCGGCCCTGCTGTGCCTGCTGGTCGCGTCGGGGCTGGGCCTGGTTTATCCGTACTACTTCGGTGAGCTCGCCGGCGCGGCGTTCACCAACGCGTCGCCCGACGACCGGGCCGCGGCCTACGCGTCGCTCGGCCAGAACTCGATCGTGCTGGTGGCGATCTTCCTGGCCCAGGCGGTGTTCGTATTCTTTCGCCACTACTACATGACCTGGCTCGGCGAGCGGGTGGTCACCGACCTGCGCGTCGACCTGTTTCGCCACCTGGCGACGATGCCGCAGAGCTACTTCCATCAGACCCGCACCGGCGAGCTGCTGTCGCGGCTGTCGGACGACGTGACGCGCCTGCAGAACACGGTCGGCCAGGACCTCAGCATCTTCCTGCGCAACGTGCTGATGCTGGTCGGCGGGGTGGCGATCCTGTTCTATATGAACTGGCTGCTGGCCGCGGCGATGATGGCGGTGGTGCCGGCGCTGATGATCGCCGCGAACTACTGGAGCCGCATCATCCGCGAGATCAGCCGCCAGGCGCAGGACGAGCTGGCGCGCGCGTCGGGGACCTTGCAGGAGGGATTGTCGGCGATCGAGACGGTGCAGGCGTTCACGCGCGAGGACTTCGAGGTCAGTCGCTACGGCGGGGCGCTCGAGCGCACCTTCGGGCTGTTCATCCGCCGCACGCTGGCGCGCAGCTGGTTCGCCAGCGTGATCTCGTTCCTGGCCTTCACGTCGATCGCGGGGGTGTTCTGGCTCGGCGGCAGCATGGTGATCGAGGGCACGATCACGGCGAGCAACCTGATGAGCTTCCTGCTCTACACGATGATGGTCGCGGGCGCGGTCGGCTCGCTCGCGGAGCTGGTCGGCGGCCTGCAGTCGACCTTCGGCGCGACCGCCCGCATCTTCGAGATCCTCGACACGCCGCCCGAGATCGCCGATCCGCCGCAGCCGGTGGTGACGCCGGCGCTGCGCGGCGAGCTCGAGTTCGCGGGCGTGAGCTTCACGTATCGTGACCGCGAGGTGCCGGTGGTCCAGGACATCTCGTTGCACGTGCATCCGGGTGAGGTGTGCGCGCTGGTCGGCCCCAGCGGCTCGGGCAAGACGACGATCGGGCGGCTGGTGCTGCGCTTCTGGGACCCGTCGCACGGCGCGATCAAGCTCGACGGCCACGACCTGCGCACGCTGCGACTCGCCGACCTGCGCGGGGCGATGGCGGTGGTCTCCCAGGACCCGGTGCTGTTCAGCGGGACGATCCGCGAGAACATCCGCTACGGCCGCCTGGACGCCAGCGACGGCGAGATCGAGGCGGCGGCGCGCTCGGCCAACGCGGACGGCTTCATCCGGGAGTTCCCCGAGAGCTACGACACGCTGGTCGGCGAGCGCGGGGTCAAGCTGAGCGGCGGCCAGCGCCAGCGGGTCTCGATCGCCCGCGCGATCCTCCGCGACCCGCGGGTGCTGATCCTCGACGAGGCGACCTCGGCGCTCGACAGCGAGAGCGAACACCTGGTCCAGGAGGCGCTGGAGAAGCTGCAGAAGGGCCGTACGACCCTGGTCATCGCCCATCGCCTGAGCACCATCCGCGACGCCGACCGCATCGTCGTGCTCGAGCACGGGCGCATCGTCGAGGTCGGACGCCACGAGCAGCTGCTGCAGATGCGCGGCGTGTATGCGCGGCTGGTCGCCCGCCAGGCCGCGGCGGCCGCGGACGAGCTGGCCAGCTGAACGGGTCACCGGGCGAGTCGCCGGGGCTGCGAGCGGCTCTGAAGCACCCTGGGGCGCCCGGGGCCTGGATCGGCCGTGCGCGCTGTGTTACTCCTCGCGGCCACCATGGCCACCGAAGAGTCCCGCGAGACAGAGCTCATGCAGAAGGTCGTGTCCCTGTGCAAGCGCAGGGGCTTCGTGTTCCAGAGCTCGGAGATCTACGGCGGTCTGCGCTCGGCCTACGACTACGGCCCGATGGGCGCGGAGCTGAAGCGCAACCTGATGAGCGAGTGGTGGCGCTTCATGGTCCACAGCCGCGAGGACGTGGTCGGCATCGACGCGTCGATCATCATGCACCCCGACGTGTGGAAGGCGAGCGGCCACCTCGCCAACTTCTCGGACCCGCTGGTCGACTGCAAGGTCTGCGGCGAGCGCTTCAGGGCCGACAAGGCGCCGAAGCTGGCCGCGGGCAGCGAGGCGCCGATCACCCTCAGTGACAAGGGCCGGGCGAAGGCGACCCAGGAGAAGCTCGCGGGCCAGCAGATCGAGCTGCGCCGCGACGGCACAAGCCTGCACGGGGCCAAGGCGGGCGACGCCGGCTACGTGTGCCCGAACTGCGGCTCGCCGTTTCTCAGCGACGAGCGCCGCTTCAACCTGATGTTTCGGACCACGCTCGGCCCGGTCGATCCGATCGGCGACATCGTCGGCCTGGTCCGCGGGGCGATCGCCGAGGGCGCCGACGACAAGCAGCTGCGCGCGCGCGTCGAGGCGGCGATGGCCAGCAGCTCGGTGTACCTGCGACCCGAGACCGCCCAGGCGATGTTCGTGCAGTTCATGAACGTGCAGCAGAGCCAGGGCATCAAGGTGCCGTTCGGCATCGCCCAGATGGGCAAGAGCTTCCGCAACGAGGTCACCGCGGAGCACTTCATCTTCCGCTCCTGCGAGTTCGAACAGATGGAGTGCGAGTACTTCTGTCCGCCGGGCGAGGGCCCGAAGTACCTCGAGTACTGGAAGGAGCAGCGGCTCAGGTGGTGGCAGGGCATTGGTTTGAGGCCCGATAACCTGCGCTTCCGGGCCCACGACGCGGACGAGCTGGCGCACTACAGCGACGGCTGCTTCGACGTCGAGTACCAGTTCCCGTGGGGCTGGGACGAGCTCGAGGGCATCGCCAGCCGCACCGACTACGACCTGAAGGCCCACACGGCGGGCTCGGGCAAGAAGCTGACCTACTTCGACCCGGAGGCGACGGACCCGGCGACGGGCAAGCAGGGCTGGCACTACGTGCCGCACGTGGTCGAGCCCGCCGCGGGCGCGACGCGCGGCGTGTTGGCGGTGCTGTGCGACGCTTACGCCGAGGAGCCTGGCGACGCGGACGGCAAGGGGGCGCGCACGGTGCTGCGCCTGCACCCGCGCCTGGCCCCGATCAAGGCGGCGATCTTGCCGCTGGTCAAGCGCGACGGCATGCCGGAGATCGCGCGCCGCATCGCCGACCAGTTCTTCGCGGCGGGGATCAACGCGAAGTACGACGAGCAGCACGCGATCGGCAAGCGCTACGCGCGTCACGACGAGATCGGGACGCCATACTGCCTGACCGTCGACACCCAGACCCTCACGGACGACACCGTCACCATCCGCCACCGCGATGATCGCCGCCAGGAGCGCATCAAGGTCCAGGAGGCGGTCGATGTGGTCCTGCGCGCCCTTCGGGCCTAAGATGCCGGAGTCACCATGAATCAGCCCAGGATCGTCCACTGCAAGAAGCTCGGCAAGGATCTGCCGGGGCTGCCCTTCAAGCCGTTTCCCAACGAGCTCGGCCAGATGATCTACGATCAGGTCAGCCGCGACGCGTGGCAGATGTGGCTCAAAGAGTCGCCGCGCTACATCAACACCTATCGCCTCGACCTGCAGAGCAAGGACGGCCGCGACTTCCTCGAGAAGCAGATGAAGGTGTTCTTCGGCTTTGAAGAGGGCGACCTCGCCGAGACGGCCTTCACGCCGCGCGAGGGCTGATCAGCGACGAACAACAGAACAGCTGAAATTATTTTAGCGCTTCTGTTGTCGCCGCCGGGTCGGGCGGGGTGAAGCGGCGTTCGATCGCCGTGTCGCCGTGCATGCTGGTCCAGCGCCACAGGCGATCGGGGGCGTCGGGATGGAACTGATAGGCCTCGATGCGGGGGCCGTCGGCGCCGGGCATGGTCCACACGACGTCGTTTTCGCCGAGGCCGGGGTGCGGGTTGGCGTCCGGGAGCTCGCCCCAGTGCTCGGGTGGGACCACCTCGGCGGCCGGGAGCTCGCCCTCGCCGGGGCCGAGGATCTGGGCCGCCTTGGCGGAGACGGCGGCGCCGAGCTGCGGGGCGCGGCGCTGGAGGGCGGTGAGCGCGACGACCAGGTCGGCGACGCTGCGGGTGTAGACGTGCGCGTAACGGCCGAAGCGGGAGCGCAGCAGGAACATGCGATCGTCGCGCCACTGGGCCTCGGCGGCGGCGCGGGCGGAGGGCACCGGCGGCAGGC
>NZ_JACCSO010000690.1 GCF_013812955.1 Nannocystis sp.
GCCCACCTCGCCGCCGCGGCGATCGCGGTCGGCGCCGCGACGCCGGGTACGGCGATGATCGAACTCGGTGGCGACGGCGCGCTGCTCGTGCCGACGAGCGAAGCGGTGCGCGATCCCAGCGCACGCCTCGGCACCGGCTGCCACGCCATCGCCAACCTGTGGACGCTGGTCGGCAGCGACTTCGCCGGCCAGCAGACGCTGGGCTGGCTGATGGAGCAGATCCTGCCCGGCGAGGTCCAGCAGGCCCGGCGCCTGCGCCGCGAACCGCTCGAGGCGCTGACCGAACTCGCCTCCGAGGTCCCGCCGGGTTCGGATGGCCTGCTCTTCCTGCCGCCGGCGCTGTACCCGCAGATCGCCGGCTTCGTCGGCCTGACCACTGCCCACCGCCGCGGCCACCTGGTGCGCAGCGTGCTTGAAAGCGGCGCTCTCGCCGTGCGCCAGGCGCTCGCCGGACTGGGCGATGCGCGCCAGCCGACCACCTTCGCGGTCACTGGCGAGCACGCGGGCAACACCCTGTGGTGCCAGATCGTCGCCGACGCCCTCGATCAGCCGGTGCGCGCGACGCCCTGTGCCGATGCCAACGCGATCGGCGTGGCGCTACTGGCGGGAACGGCAGTCGGGATCTATAAATCCCTCGATGATGCGCGCGCCAAGCTGTCGCTCGGCACCACCACCTACCAGCCGCGCAAGGCGGCGGCGGGTGCGTACGCCGCGCTCATGCCGGTCCTGGGCCGCCTCACGGCAGCCCTGCGTGCCGGCCAGCAGCAACCCGCACCGGCGCTGATGAGCGCAGAGGCCACTGGATGATCCTGCGTCGCACCGCTCTGATCGTCGCCCACCTCGCCATCGCCGCGGCAGTCATCGGCGGCCTGGTCGACCAGCGCCGCGCGCGCACCGGGGCCGTCGGCCAGGTCCGCGACGTCGCCGACGCCGAGCACCGCGAGACCGCACGCCTGGTCGACGATCACGCCGCGAAGAAGCAGATCCTGACCGGCCTGCGCGAGCACGATCCCTACGTCGTCGAACTGCTCGCGCGCGATCGCCTGGGCTACACCCGGCCCAACGAGATCGCGCCGCCGCCGGCACCCTGATCATCTCCACGGTTCGACCGCTGGTCGACCCCCACTCGGATTGACAACGCTTCCAGCGATCGGTACCACGTCCCCCTCGCGCTCGTGACAGTCGCTTCCCGAGTGACTTGAAGCGCCGTCGAACGCCGTCGGGGCGTAGCTCAGCTTGGCTAGAGCGTTGCGTTCGGGACGCAGAGGTCGCAGGTTCAAATCCTGTCGCCCCGACCACCTCAGAATCGCCGTCCGCTCATCGACGCCCCGCGTGCGCTTGCCGCGCGGATGGCGTGACGTATGCACAGGCCGATCGGGGACCCAGTGCGCGCAGCTTCGTCCGAATGGATCTCGCCGCGTCCGCTGCTTTCCGACCGCCGCATCTACCGCGGGTGTAGCTCAATGGTAGAGCGCCACGTTCCCAACGTGGTGACGGGGGTTCGATTCCCCTCACCCGCTCCATCCCGTCGGTCGATCGCACGGTGAGCGCCATCCCGACCATCCCGGTGACCGTGCCCTACGGGGTCGGCGACGATCCGGCGACGGGCGTGGTGCAGGTCGAGGCGGTGGCGCGCGACGCGACGGCGGCGCAGCGCGTGGCGGGCGAACTCGCCACGACCTGGCTGCGCCTGCGTCATCCCGAACTCGATGCCGCGCCGCGTCCCGGCCGCGCCCGCATCGGCGCGGGTGGAGAGCCGGTCGACGGCGCCTACGCCTACGTGTTCTCCAAGCGCGACCACATCCACCGCCTCGCCTTCCCGCGACGCATCGACGGCTCGGCCGGCAACGTCCTCGGCCAGGTCCTGGCCGGTCTCGACGAGACCCAGGTCTTCGCCGTGGTCTTCGATCTCGGCGGGCTCGACTACGTCAACACCATCGGCCTGTCGTCGCTGGTCGCGCACAGCAAGCGGCTGCGCATCCTGATCAGCGGGGCTTCGCCGACGGTTCGCCAGGTCTTCGAGGCGATCGGCCTCGACCGCGTGCTGCCGGTTCACCGCGATCTGCCGGCGGCGCTGGGCTCGCTGCACTGACCAGCCGCCTCAGCGCGCGGCGGGAATCTCGACGAAGCCGCCCCCGCCATGCTGGCGCCAGGCGCGGAACGCCGTCAGCACCGCACCGCGCGCGACCTTGAGCGACGGCGTCAGCCCGCCGTCTTCGACCGACCACGGCTTGGTCACGGCGAAGCCGGCGGCGACGCGGCAGTAGGGCAACTCCTGCGCGTCGTTGACCTGCGCCAACGCGCTGGCCAGCGCGCCGAGGTCGTGACCGGGCGCCGCCTCGATCAGCGCGACCAGCGCGCCGTCGTCGCTGCCGACCACCGCATGGCGCACCGCCGTCCGACGCTCCAGCGCGGCTTCGATCTCGCTGAGCGCGACTTTTTCGCCGTTCGGCAATTTTATCAGATGATCGGCGCGGCCCGCCAGCTTCAGCCCATGCGCAGTCCAGGCACCGAGATCGCCGGAATCGATCGCGCCTCCGGCCAGGCAGCGCGCGCTGGCCGGCGCGTCGCCGAAATAGCCGCGCATGACGTTCGGCCCACGCACGAAGATCCGGCCGTCATCGCGCCGCACGCCGACCGCCACGCCCGGGATCGGCTGGCCGACCACGCCGAGCACGCGCGGCGCGCCGGGCGGGGTGATGGTCGCGCTCGGACTGGTCTCGGTCAGTCCCCAGCCCTCG
>NZ_JACCSO010000199.1 GCF_013812955.1 Nannocystis sp.
CCGCGGGCGGCGGCTCGCACGGCCGCGACGATCTCGGCCGGCGGACGGCCCTTCGTCAGGTAGGCGCTCGCGCCGGCGGCGAGCATGCGTCGGGCGTACTGCTCCTCGGGGTACATCGAGAGCACGACGATCGGGAGGTCTGGCCGCCGCGCCTTGATCCGCCGCAAGACCTCGGGGCCGCTGAGCTTCGGCAGCGAGAGGTCGAGCACCAGCACGTCCCAGCGGTCGATGTCGGGCGCGTCCAGGACCTGGCGACCGTTCTCCGCCTCGCCCACGATCTCGCAGTTCCCGAGGTCGCGCAGCGCCTGGCGCAGCCCGGACCGGACGATCGCGTGGTCGTCGGCGAGGAACACGCGGATCATCGCAACGGCTCCTCGTCGGGGAGGGCGCGCCGGGCCGGGACTGTCAGCGCGACCCGGGTCCCGTGGCCAGGCGCCGAATCGACGGTGAGCCGCCCGCCCGCGTCGCGCATACGCTCGCGCAGCCCGAGCAGACCGAGGCCCGCGGAGGGCACGGCCGTGTCGAAGCCGACGCCGTCGTCTCGCACCTGCGCGGTGATCTCGTCGGCCTCGACGTCCAGTTCGATGGTGATGGTCCGCGCATGTGCGTGCCGCCAGGCGTTGGTGGTCGCCTCTTGCAGCCCGCGAAAGAGGTTCAGGGCGAGCTCCGGGTCCAGACGGTCGGCGAGCGCCGGCACGCCGTCGCCCACGGTCAGGCGGCACTCGACGTCCTTGCGGACGCGGTCGCGGAGCCACTCCGCCGCGGCCACCAGGCCGAGCTCGTCCAGCACGCTCGGTCGCAAGCCCGCGAGGAAGGCGCGTACGGTGGTGGTCGTGCCGTCCAGCAGGGCCATCAGGTCGGATACGAGGAGGCCCACCGATCCGGGTTCGATGTCGCGGACCGCGTCGAGGCGCGCGAGCGTGTAGCGCATCGCGGTGAGCTCCTGCCCGAGCTCGTCGTGCAGCTCGCGCGCCAGCCGGCTGCGCTCGGTCTCATGGACGCGCTCGAGCTGACCGGCGAGCAGCCGCAAGTCGCGGGTCTGTTCGCCGAGGCGGCCGGCGAGCGACGAGTTGGTCGCGGCGAGGGCAGCGCGAGCCCGGCTCAGCGCCAGCTGCTGGAGAAAGCCGCGGCGGACCACGCGGTAGGTCATCTCGCCGACGACGACGGTGGCGAAGGCCGCGAACACGAGGAAGCTGAGCTGCCCGCCCAGGCCCGGCGTATGGATGTTGCGCGGGTCGGCGGCGACAAACCCCGCCGGCAGGCTGAACGCCACCAGCAGCGTGGCGGCCACCCGCGGACCGAAGCGCATCGGCACGAGCGCGAGCGTGAGGACCCCGAAGATCGCGTCGGCGAACCACGACAGGTCCGTGCCGTTGATCCGACCGAGGGCGTGGCCGATGCACACGAGCAGCGCCGCGAGGACGAGCGGGGCCCCGAGCCGCGACGCGCGACGGACCTGGCGCGAGCCGAGGAACAGCGCCAGCGCCGTCCCCATGACGATGAGCCCGTGCACCCGCATCGCCGCGAGCTCCGCGAGATAGTGGGTGTCCGACCAGACGAGCGCGTCGACCGGCCACCACACGAGGATCGCCACCATCATGACGCCCGCGCCGAGCACGACGTAGTCAGCGGCGAGCTCGACGGCATGGCGGGTAAATGCGGCGTCATCCGCCGCTGTCACGTCGGCCGGCATGCGCAGGTGCCGGAGGTCGCACGCGCTCCGCAGCAACGCGTACGACCTCCGGATCTCCGCGCGGACTGAGACCATGCAGCGACGGTTGCCCGACCGCGGTGCGGCCGGCAAGATGGTCTTTCGCGCCCAGTGAGCGCTGCCACCCGTCCGGGATCAGCGGCGCGCGGCGGCGCACGGCGAATCGCTGATCTGAGCGCGTATCTGGTCGTTGTTCGGGCGGAGGGCGTGCGGGGCCGAGCGCCCCGGCCGCGCTAACGATAGCGGTCGGTGGCCTCACGCAGGGCCGCCGCGAGACCCGGCTCGAACGCCGAGTGGCCGCTGTCCGCCACGATGACCAGCTCGGAGCGAGGCAGCCGCTGGTGCAGGTCCCAGGCGTTCTCGAGCGGGCAGATCACGTCATAACGACCGTGCACGATCGTGGTCGGGATGTGCTGGATCTTGACCGTGTCCTCGAGGAGCTGCTGCTCGTGCGCGAGGAAGCCGTTGTTGACGAAGTAGTGACACTCGATGCGGGCGAAGGCCAGCGTGAAGTCGAGGTCGTCGCAGTGGGCGAGGCTCGCCTCGTCGGCGACGAGCGCCGCGACGCGGGTCTCCCACATGCTCCACGCGCGGGCGGCCTCGGCCCGGACCCGCGGGTTGTCGCTGGTGAGGCGGGCGTAGTAGGCGGGGATCAGGTCGCCGCGCTCGGCCTCGGGGATGACGCTGATGAACGCCTCCCACGCGTCGGGGAACAGCATGCGAGTGCCGCGGCCGTAGAACCACTGGGCCTCGCGCTGGGTGAACATGAAGATCCCGCGCAGCACGAGCTCGGTGACCCGGTCGGGGTAAGCCTCGGCGTAGGCGACCGCGAGGGTGCTGCCCCACGAGCCGCCGAAGACCTGCCAGCGGTCGATGCCGAGGTGCTCGCGCAGGATCTCGATGTCGTCGACCAGGTGCCAGGTGGTGTTGTCCTCGAGCGAGGCGAAGGGCTCGCTCTGGCCGCAGCCGCGCTGGTCGAACAGGATGATGCGGTAGTGGTTCGGGTCGAAGAAGCGGCGGTGCTTCGGGTCGGTGCCGCCGCCGGGTCCGCCGTGCAGGAACACGACTGGTTTGCCGGCCGGGTTACCGGACTGCTCGAAGTAGAGGTCGTGCTGGGCGTCGACGGCGAGGCGCCCGAGGTGATAGGGCTCGATCGCCGGATAGAGGGCGCTGAGCGGGTCGGCGGCGCGGTGCGGGACGGAGTGGGCGGTGCGTGCGGCCATGGTGTCTTCAGCGATGGTGTCTTCAGCGATGGTGTCTTCAGCGATGGGTCTTTGCGATCTCTGGTCTTTAGCGATCTGCGAAGCGGTCGGTGGCGGCGACCAGCGCCGCGAGGATGCCGGGCTCGAAGGCCGAGTGCCCGGCGTCGGGGATGATCTGCAGGTCGGCCTCGGGCCAGGCGCGGTGCAGCTGCCAGGCGCTGTGCAGCGGGCACACGACGTCGTAG
>NZ_JACCSO010000220.1 GCF_013812955.1 Nannocystis sp.
GTGCAGCGGATGCGGTAGCGATAGCGCTTGCCGAGGTTCCAAAACCGCGGATCGACCGGCCGCTGGTCGGGCAGGTTCGCCTCCCATGCCGCGATCACCCCGAGGTCCGCGGGCAACTTCCCGAGCAGCCCGAGCAACACCCCGCGCGGCGGGATCGCCAGCGGCGCCTCGAAGCCGACGATCTGCCCGAGCGCGTGCACCCCCGCGTCCGTGCGGCTCGCGCCGCGGGTCCGCACCGGCTGCTTGTAGAGCTGCGCCAGCCCGTCCTCGAGCACGCCCTGAACGGTGCGCTGCGGCGCACCATCGGCACCGCAGGCCTGCCTGGCGAAGCCGTGGAAGTCCGTTCCGTCGTAGGCGAGGCGGACAAGGACGGTCATGCGGGGGCCGGACGATGGCGATCGCGGACCGCGCTGTCAAGCCACCACATTTCATCAAACGGAACGCCGTGAATTGCTGGCGATTTCTGCGCCTTTGTGGCATGGGTACCGGCGCCCCCCGCTGCGCCATGGATTTCCGGAAGACCTACTTCCTGCTGCCGAACCTGTTCACCCTCTCGGGACTGTTCTGCGGCTTCTATGCCATCGCCGTGTGCGCGCGGCTCAACGATGAAGGGGCCGGCAGCGACGCGCTGTACAAGGCCTCCCTGGCGATCTTCATCGGCATGTTCTTCGACACCGCCGACGGCAGGATCGCGCGCCTGACGAAGACCCAGTCCGAGCTCGGCCTGCACCTCGACAGCCTGGCGGACGTCGTCACCTTCGGGGTCGCGCCGGCCTTCGTGGTCTATCGCTGGGGCCTCGAGGGCCTGGGCCAGCTCGGCCTGTTCGTCGCCTTCCTGTTCGTCGCCTGCGGCGCGCTGCGGCTGGCCCGCTTCAACGTGCTGAGCCTGCGCGCCAAGCACGAGGAGCCGGAGAAGATCGGCAAATACATGCTCGGCCTGCCGATCCCGGTCGCCGCGGGCGTGATCATCGCCCTGGTGATGGGCTTCCACGCGATCGGCATCTCGCACATCACCAATCACCTGCTGGTCGGCGCGATGATCGTCGTGCTCAGCTATTTGATGGTCTCGCGCGTGCGCTTCCGGTCGATGAAGGACCTGCGCCTCACCAAGCGCACCCTCGCGGTCATCGCCCTGCTGATCATGAGCGCCGTCGTCGTCGCGGTCCGCATCTCCCAGCCGGCCGTGCTGATCATGCTGGTCAGCTGCTACATCGTGCTCGGCCTGGTCGAGGAGGTCCTGCTGGTCCGCAAGAGCCGGCGCGAGGCCCGACTCGCCGCCGCCCAGGCCCTCCAGTCCGCTCATGCCGCCGTTGCCGCGGCCGGTCCCGCTCTTGCGGGTCATGCCGTGCTCGCCGATCAGGCCGCGCTCTCCGAGCAGGCCGCCCCGGCCGACGACGAGCGCGAGGTCCTCGCCGAGCTCGGCGTCGAGGACGAACCTCTGCGCAGCGTCGAGGACGAACCCGTGCGCGCCGGCATCTGAGCGCCGCGCGGATCCAGGGCCGAAGTCATCCTTCAGCCCGGCTCGTGTCACGATACGATCTCCAGCGCGGATATGATGACCGACCTGCCCAGCGCGCTGGCGAACGTGCGTCCAGCATTCGTGACAGTCGACGATCAGCGATCCGCGAGCGCGGCCCGGCAGGCGGCGAGCGCCGCGGGCAGCGTATCGAACATGGCGAAGCGCTCCGTCGCCACGACCTGACCGACGATCAACGTCGCGCTCAACACCTTGACCGGATCTCCGCCGGCGAGCAGCGCGACGTACTCGAGCTGCGGGTCGGCGAACATCTCGATGATGTGCCGGCGGACCGCGACACCCGGCATGTTCGCCTCGTCGAGCTCGACCACGAGGGTGTACGGCGCACCATCGCCGGTCAGGCGCGTCAGCTCGCTGCGCATCACCTGCACGCTGAAGGCGCTGGGCACGGGGACCTCGTGGTAGCGGAGCACGCCCGGCTCGATCGGGCGGATGCGGGCCCGGATCGCCGCGACGTCGCCGACACCGCGCGAGGAGGTCGCCGGGTCGAGCGCGCGCAGCAGCTCGGGCATGCCGGCGTGGCGCCGCGTCGGGTCGGGATCGAGCCCGCGTACGACCGCGGCCTGCAGCCAGGCCGGCACCTCGCTGTCCTCGGGGACAGGTGCACGCTCGCCGGCCGCGATCGCCCGCAGGCGCGCCGGGAGGCCCAGGGTCGGGAACGGATGGATCCCGTGCAGCGCCTCGAACAGCGCGACGCAGAACCCGAACTGATCCGCGGCCGGACCGGGCGCGGCGTCCGGCTCGAACAGCTCCGGGGCCATGTAGGCCGGCGTGCCGGGCCGCCCGGACGCGCCGGGCTCGGGACCCTCGTCGCAGCGGTGCGCGAGCCCGAAGTCGGCGACGCGCACGCTGCCGTCGCCGCCGAGCAGCACGTTGCCCGGCTTGAAGTCGCGGTGCACCAGGCCGATCGCGTGTGCAGCCGCCAGGCCGCGACCGGCCGCGAGGAAGGTCTCGACGATGACCGGCCACGGGCGCGGCGCCGCCGTCAGCCACGCCTGCAGCGTCTCGCCGTCGATGTACTCCATCACCACGAACAGGCCGCCGCGCTCGCTGCTCTCGACGTTGTAGGTGCCCACGTCGTGGACCGTCACCACGTTCGGGTGCGACAGCCGGGCCATCGCCTGGGCCTCGCGCAGCAGCAGCTGGGGGTGGCTCGCCGCGTGCTCGGGGTGCAGCAGCTTGATCGCCACCTTGCGGGCGAGACGTGGGTCGTGGGCCGCATAAACCGTGCCGAACCCGCCGACGCCGATCGGCGCGAGCAGCTGGTAGTGGCCGAGGTACAGCGGCGCCTTCGCGGCGAACAGGCGCGCCTCGACCTCGTGCAGCAGCCGCATCGCGCCGATCGGGTCGGTCTCGCCGAGGCCCGCGAGCTCACGCGAGAGCATCAGCGAGCCCGGGTCCGGGGCGCGGGGCGACGCGGTCACCCGCGCAGGATATCCCCATTCGGGGGCGCACGGTCGCCGTGTTATGCTCGCGGCCCATGCCGCCGCCGGACGACGACGCGGAGCTCCTCGGGCGCTGGCGCGCGGGCGACTCGCAGGCCGGCGGGGCGCTGGTGCGGCGCCATATCGGCGCGCTCGAGCGCTTCTTTCGCGGCAAGACCGGCGATATCGCCGATACCGCCGACATCGTCCAGCAGGCCCTCGCCGCGTGCGTGCAGGCCCGCGACCGCGTGCCCGAGGGGCTGGCGTTTCGCGCCTATTTGCTGGGGATCGCCCGCAACGTGCTGCTGCACGACCTGCGCCGTCGCGGCCGCAAGCCCGAGCCCGATGCGCTCGACGAGCCCGCCTTCGCCGGCCCGAGCGAGCTGTCACCGAGCCGCGTGGTCGCCGTGCGCGACGAGCGGCGCCTGCTGCTGCGCGCGCTCCGGCGCCTGCCCTTCGAGCTGCAGTGGGTGATCGAGCTCCACTACTGGGAGGACCTGCGCCAGGACGAGGTCGCCGCCGTGCTCGAGATCCCGCCCGGCACGATCAAGAGCCGCCTCTCGCGCGCCAAAAAGCTGCTGCGCGCCCAGATCGAGGCCCTCGCGGACGATCCTTCGCTGCGGGCCTCGACCGTCGACAACTTCGAGCGCTGGGCCCGCGAGATCGCCGGCGAGCGCGAGGGTCGCGAATAGTCCGCTCAGCCGCGCCCGAACACGACGATGTCCATCGGCACCATCGCCGGGTATCCGCCCGGCAATGTCACGGTCGTGCGCACCGCCCCCTTGCCCTGCGCCAGCGGCACCAGGCCCGCCACCGCGAAGGCGTCGACCAGGTCGCCGGCCTGCAGCGCCGCCGGGCGAATGCCATGGCGCAGCACCTGGCCGAGCCCCGGAGGCGGTCCGCCGAACTCGGCGAACAGGTATGCGAAGTAGGCCTCCGCCGCCGGCGAGAGCTCGCAGATCATCGCCCGCCCGCCGGACCCGAGCAGCTGTGACAGCGACGCCACCGCCTGCCCGCGCTCCTCGGCGCCGAGCTGGTGCAGCACGGTGCGCACGTAGAGATTGGCGTCGCCGAGACGCTCGTGCAGGGCGCGGGCGGCCCCGGCGTCGAGCACGTCGAGCACCTCGTACTCGAGGTTGTCCGCGCCGTGGGCCTGCCTGGCGATCTCGATCCCCGCGGGCGACACGTCGACCCCGAGCACCCGCGCAAAGTGCAGCGCCAGCTCGCGGGTCTGGGTGCCGTGTCCGCAGCCGACGTCGATCATCGGCAATCCCGCCCCGAAGTGCGCGCCGAAGCGCCGCAGCTCGTCGCGCACCGCCTGCTCGGGCGGGCTGTCCCAGAACACCTGGTCGAGGGTGCCGCTCGTGTCGTGCCAGTAGCTGTCCCAGATCTTTGCGTAGTGCGTCTCGGTCATGCAGGTCCTCTGCACGGCAATTCCCGGACCCGGAGAAAGGTTCACGGTCGAGTACGCGCCCCGGTCCGTGAACTTTTTTCGCCGCCCGGGAACTACCGGATCACCATGATCCAGCTCGAAGCGAAGGCTTACGGCCCCGACAGCACCCCCGCCGAGATCCAGGCGATCCAGGCCCGCCTCACCCTGCTGCGCCCCGGCGTGGTGATGTATCGCGAGGTCCCGGTCCCCAGCCCCTTCCAGATCGGCGTGTTCGCCGAGGTCCTCCCGCGCCTCACCGCCGGCCTCGACAGCTACGCGCTGATCATGGACCTCTCGCAGGCCAAACCACCGGGCGGGCCGGTCCGCGAGGCCCTGCGCGGCCTCTTCGGCGCCCAGACCCGCCTCGGCCCGGTCGCCGTGTTCACCGGCGGCAACTTCATCATCAACAGCGTCGCCAAGCTGCTCCTCAAGAGCTGCGGGGTCCGCAACCTGACCATGTGCAAGGACGAGGCCGAGGCGCTCGCGGTCGTCACCCGCGCCTGACGCCGCTCCTCCCGCGCGCTGCGCCGGCGCCGGCGCGCAACGGAGCCCGCTTCCATGCGACACTGCCCCGGCGATGCGGCTCAAGGTGATGACCTACAACGTCCTCTTTGGCTTCCACGAGCGCATCGACAAGACGCTGGTCTATCAAGAGCAGCGCGCCCACGCCGTGCGCGCCGTGGTGCGAGCCGAGGCCCCCGATGTCGTGGCGCTGACCGAGGGCGCATACTGCGGCTACGGCGGCCGCGTCGTGCGGCACGACTTCGCGGCGATGTTCGACCTGCCGCATGTCGCGTGCGTCGGGTTCGAGGGCGAATGGACCAATGTCCTCGCCTCGAGGTTTCCCATCCTGCACGCCGAGCGCCTGCCGCTCGGCAGCAACTCGAGCGGCATCCGGACCTCGGCGTTACGGGCCACCCTCGACTGCGAGGGTCGCGAGGTCAACATAGACATTGTTCATCCGTCGCCCCGCGTCGCCGAGGCCGAGCGCCTCGAGGCCTTCGCGCCGCTGCTCGCCACGGTGCGGCCGCCGTACATCTTGCTCGGGGACTTCAACGCGCTGTCGGACGAGGACGACTATACCGCGGCGACCCTGCGCGCGCAGATGCTGGATCACGTCGACGAGCCCGAGGCCATCGTCGCGCACATGCTGGATCGCAAGCTGATCGCGGGCGTGCGGGCGACAGGCCTCGTCGACACGCTCGCGCCGCAACACCGCACGCACACGATCCCGACCCGGCTCGCGCGCGGGCACGCGACCCAGGGCGCCCGGATCCGGATCGACTACATCTTCGTGTCGCAGGATGTTCGCGTTGTCCACGCCGAGGTCGTCCAGCGCCCGCCGACCGACGAGGCCTCCGATCATTATCCGGTGGTCGCCACGCTCGAGCTCGGCGCCCCCTGACATGGCGACGGACCCGCAGATCTGCGACCACAGCGCCGGTCGCTGCGCTACACTGGCCCGGCGATGCACGCCGAGCCGCTGCGCCTGATGATCTACGACCGGACCTGCACCGGTCCGAAGCTGCGGCCCGGCCTGTCCCACGCGTGGTGGACCGGCGGCGTCCTGTATGGCCGCCTGCTGCGCCGCCTGCACGCCTGGCACGGCGCGAGCTCGTGGGCGGAGGCATTGGCCTGGGTGGCGCAGGTGCAGCCGGAGCGGCCGATCGCCGAGCTGCAATTCTGGGGGCATGGCAAGTGGGGCCGCGCATACATCGGCCGCGACCTTCTTGATGACGGCGCGCTGCTCTCCAACCACCCCCTGCACAGCTCGCTCGCGGCGATCCGCGCCCGCCTCAGCGGACCCGAGGCCCTGTGGTGGTTTCGCACCTGCGAGACCTTCGGCGCCACGCCGGGCCAACACTTCGCGCAACACCTCACCGACTTCATGGGCTGCCGCGCCGCCGGCCACACGTACATCATCGGCGGCTGGCAGAGCGGCCTGCACAGCCTCGCGCCCGGCGAGGTCCCGACCTGGTCCCCGCTCGAGGGGTTAAAGAATGGCCCACCCGAGGACCCGCGCGAGGCGCTGTGGTCGGGCCGGCGCGCCCCCAACACGATCCACTGCCTCTCGGGACAGGTCCCCGCGGGCTATTGATCCGATGCCGGCAATGTCGCCCCTGACGGATTTTTCGATCTATCTATCCGGTCGCAACCAGCTGCTCCTGGCGCTGGCCCACGAGATCACTGAAAAGCTCGATGCCTGCGTATCGAACCCGGTCTCACACGAGCCAAGGGTCCGCGCCTCGGATCTGATGTGGCTGTGGACGCTCGGCGCCTACGAGGTGACGAGGACCATCTGCCAGGCCAGGGAGTGCTTCTCGGACCGGTTCTACCGCGATGTGGCCGACCTGAAGCTCGACCTGGAGCGGGTGAGAGTGCCCAATACGAAGATGGAGAAGATCAAGTACGATCGCAAAGCCCCGGCGATCCCCGTGCCCTCGAATCGCGCCCCCGATGCTTGGGATGACGCCAACAAGGACCTGCTGGTCGGCGATCCCGTGAAAGCCGTCTCGGCGCGCAGCTTGCTGCGACACTACGATCGTGTCATGTCGTCACTCACCGTCGAGGACGTGAAGATGAGCCACGAGGACTCGTTCGCAGCCCCAGCCAGGTCGCCGAGCGGGTGAGTGACCCCCGGGTCGGCGGCCCAACGGTTCACCTGGCCGGGTTCGCCTTCGCTTGAGCCGCGAGACCAGCTCGGGCAGGCGCTCAGGTCTGGGAGCGGGGCGCGCTGCGCGAGGCCTCCATGGCGTGGCGCAGGCCGTCTTGCAGGGTCGCAAAGGTCGGGATGCGGTCGAAGCTCAGGCCGAGCTCGACGAGCGTCTGGGCCATCGCGGGGGAGATCCCGACCAGGGCGCAGCGCGAGCCGAGCAGCTGCGTCGCCGCCATCGCGTCGCGCAGGTGGCCGGCGACCTCGAGGTCGATGGTCGGGACGCCGGTGACGTCGATCAGCACATGCTTCGCGCGGGCCTCGACGATCGCGTGCAGCAGCGCCTCCTGCAGGACCCCCGCGCGCTCGCGGTCGAGCTGACCGATCAGCGGCAGCGCGAGCACGCCGTGCCACAGCTGCAGCACCGGCGTCGACAGGGCCTTGATCGCGTCGCGCTGATCCTCGATGAGGCTCAGCTTCTGCTCGAGCTCGGCGGTGCGCGCGAGCACGGCGGCCTCGAGCCGGCGGTTGTCCGCGCGCAGCTCCTCCTCGCTCTGGCGCAGCTCGCCGATCGCCAGGTGCAGCTGGATCACCTCCTGCACCGCGCCCGCGGGGTCGCATACGGGGGCCATCACCGAGGCCACCCAGGCGGCCTGGCCCTCGTTGCCGACCTGATCGTTGGCGTGCGGGTCATAGCGGATCGCCGGCAGCTGGGCCCCGCGGCCGTCGTGAAAGGCGCCCTCGATCAGCGACATGAAGCCGCTCGCGTGCAGCTGCGTGTCCGCGAGGATGTTGTATTGCAGCGCCACCGCGCCCGGGAGCCGCCACAGCTGCTCCCAGCCCACGTTCACCGCGACGCACAGGCCGTCGGGCCGGTAGCGCTGGACGCTGATGGCTCCGGAGTCGACCAGCGCCTTGAAGCGTCGGGCGTCAGGCTCGAGCTCGGCGACGCGGCGGCGGAGTTGCTCGAGCTCGTCTTCGATGCCGGGTGGGGTTGCAGTGGACAGGTGACGCTCCAGCGCCATGGTCGCGCCGCCCCGTGGCCGTGGCCAGCCCCACAAAGGCAGCAGTCACTGGATCGCGCAGCGGCCTGCAACCGTCTATTTCGACCATTCGCTCCCGCCGCGCTCAATCCCCGAGCTGACGCAGCGCCTTGAGCCGCGGCACCAGCTCGGCCTTGAAGCGCTCGAGCGCCTTCGCGGCCAGCGGCTCGCCGACGACCGCTGGACGGCCATGGTCGCCGCGCGTGATCGTCAGCGGGTCGAGCATCGTCGTCTCGCCGCCCTGCTCGCGCCACAGCTCGAGGCGCACGCGATCCGTCGCGGTCTTGCCGCTGTGACCGGCGAGGCCGATCAGCTGGCCCTGGCGGACCTTCACGCCCGGGCGCAGGTCGCCGAGGGTGCGCAGCAGGTGGGCGTAGCGGCCGACCAATCCGCCGCCGAACTCGATCTCGACGACCAGGCCGCTGTCGCCGACCTGCTCCGCCATGCGGACCACGCCCTCGCCGAGCGCGACCACCGGTGCGCCCTCGGGGCGGCGGTAGAGCGCGCCCGCGCGACCGGCGACGATCTCGACCGACGGCGGCATCATCGCCCGGGCCTCCGGCGCGATCGCATGAAAGCGCAGCGGGGAGCGCAGCAGGGCCCGGCGCTGCGGCTGGCCCTCGACGTCG
>NZ_JACCSO010000228.1 GCF_013812955.1 Nannocystis sp.
GCGCGGGCGAGCTTCGGGGCGGCGGTGCCTGGCCTGGCCTTTCGGACAGGAGGCAAAGCAGGTGGACGTCCTGCGCCGGCCTTTCGCCGGGCTGGCTTGGCGCTTCGTGCGGTGTTGATGGTCGGCATGACGAGAGCGCGTTATCGCACGGATCGCCGGGCGAGGAAAGCCCAGCCCGTCGTCAGCGTTTGCTCCGGGGTTAACCCTCGCGTGTTTACCCCTCGCGTGTTTGCCCCTCGCGTGCTCACCCCTCCGCTCGCTCACCCCTCGCTCACCCCTCGCTCACCCCTCGCTCAACCCTCGCTCAACCCTCGCATTCGTGGGCGACCTCGTCGAAGTCCTCCGGGTGGCTGCGCAGGGCCTCGCAGGCCTTTTGAAAGAACGCGGCGAGGGTGGTCGGATAGACCTTGGCGCGGCTGTCGGCGCCGGCGGTGACGACGAGGCTGCCGTCGGGGGAGAAGTCGGCGAAGCTGACGGCGGCGGAGTGGCCGTGCAGGGTGGCGATGAGTTCGTAGCCGGGGTTGCCGACGTCCCACAGCTTGGCGGTGTTGTCGGAGGAGGCGGTGACGATGCGAGGCGAGCTGCCGGCGAAGCTGGCGTGGAGGACCGCGGCGGAGTGGCCCTGCAGGGTGGCGAGCACGTGGGTGTGGTTGCCCTCGTCGGTGATCGCGTGCACCCAGGCGTCGCGGGCGGTGGCGACGACGAGGCGGCTGCCGTCGGCGGAGAAGGCGACGCTGTGCACGGCGCCGGAACCAGTGTCGAGGGTGTCGAGGTCGCTGCCGTAGCGGGTCGACCACAGCTTGGTGGTGTTGTCGGTCGAGATCGTTGCGACGATGCTGCCGTCGGGGGAGAAGGTCGCGCCGGTGATCGGTCCGGAGTGGCCG
Organism: Nannocystis sp.; assembly: GCF_013812955.1. GTDB lineage: Bacteria > Myxococcota_A > Polyangia > Nannocystales > Nannocystaceae > Nannocystis. Next base: position 885 of record NZ_JACCSO010000228.1, read on the forward strand.
ATCAGGTCGCCGATGACCTGGCAGGGCGTGGCGGTCAGCACGGCGCGGTTGGTCTCGCGGTTGGCGGTCAACGCATAGGCGCCGCCGGGCGCGAGCGCGGCCATGTCGACGCCGCCGCGCATGCCCTGACACTGCTGGCCGGGCAGCGCGCTGCCGTCGCTCACCTTCCACTGGCGCAGCGTGTCGTCGGCGCCCGCGGTGATCAGGCGCGCGCTGTCGCGGGAGAAGGTCGCCGCGAGCACGGCGCCCGCGTGGCTGACGGTCGCCAGCTGCGTGCCGCTCTGACTGTCCCACAGGCGCAGGGTCGGGTCGTCCTGCGCGAGCGTCAGCATGCGCCCGGAGCCGTCGCCGGCGAACACCGCCGCGAACACCGGGCCGGTGTGGCCCTCGAGCACGCGCACCAGCCGGTAGTTGGTGGCGTCCCACAGGCGCGCGGTCTTGTCGTCGCTGACGGTGACGATGCGCGAGCCCTCGGGTGAGAAGCGGGCCAGGCGGACCGGCGCCGCGTGACCCTTGAGCGTCGGGATCGCGTTGCTGAGCGAGGCGTCCCACAGGCGCGCGGTGTTGTCCTCGCCGACCGTCAATACGCGGGTGCCGTCGGGCGAGAATCGGCCGGCCTCGACCCGTCCCGTGTGGCCCTCGAGCGTGGCCACCACGTTGCCGCTGGTGCTGTTCCACAGGCGGGCGGTGGTGTCGTCGCTGACGGTTAGCACCCGCGAGCCGTCGGGCGAGAACCTGGCCATACGGACATGGTCGGTGTGCCCCGTGAGCTCGATGACCAGCGGACCGCCGCTCTGCCAGACCCGCGCGGTGTGGTCGGCGCTGGCGGTGACGAGGCGGCGGCCGTCGGCGGCGAAGCTGAGGTCCTTGACGGCGCCGGTGTGGCCGGTGAGCGCGGCGAGCTGCTTGCCGCTCTGGGCGCCCCAGAGGATCGCGCTGTGGTCCTCGCTGTAGGTCGCGAGGATGCCGCTGTCGGGTGAAAACACCGCGCCGGAGATCGCTGCGGTGTGCGCGGTCAGACCGGCGAGATGCAGGCCCTGATCGCTCCACAGCCGGGCCACGCGGTCCTCGCCGATGGTGACGATGCGCTCGCTGTTCGGCGCGAAGGCGACCGAGCGCAGCGGCCCCGAATGGCGCCGCATCACCGCCAGCAGCTTGCCGGTGTCGGCGGTCCACAGCTGCGCGCTGCCGTCGCTGAACGCGGTGACGAGGCGCAGGCCGTCGGGCGAGAACGCGGCGGTGGTGAGCGTGCCGGTGTGCCCGCGCAGGTTGTCGATCACCCGGCCGCTGCGCAGGTCGGTCAGGCGCAGGCTGCGGTCGCTCATCGCCAGCACCGCGCGGGTGCCGTCGGGGGCCATCGCCGCGACGAAGCGCTGCGGCAGCGGTGCGACCAGACCCTTGTAGGTCTCCAGCAGATCTCCGGAGGCGGCGTTCCACAGCCGGGCGCTGCGGTCGAAGCTGACGGTGAAGATGCGGGTGTCGTCGAGCGAGAAGCTGGCGTTGACCAGCGCCCCGGTGTGCTCGTTCAAGTTGCGGATCAGCCGCCCGGACACCGCGTCCCACAGGTGCGCGGTGTGATCGCGGCTGGCCGTGAGCACGCGGGTGCCGTCGTGCGAGAAGTCGGCGCTGACGATCGCCTCGTTGTGACGCAGCACGATCGGCCGCTGCACCGGCGTGGCGACCGCGGCGGCCAGCCCCTGCATCACCCGCGGCGGCACCTGGCGGCCCTTTTGCAGGCTGCTCGCCGCGGCGCCGATCGCCATGCGCAGCGCCTCGCGCTCCTTGCCGGCCTGCTGGGCCAGCAGCAGCGCCTCGGCGCCCTGCTGCTGCAGCGCGGCCTCCTCGCGGTTGCGGGCGTCGAGGTCGGCGAGCTGGGTCTTGCTGCGCTCGGCGACGATGTACTGCCAGGCGAACAGCGCCAGCAGCACCCCGAGCAGCGCGACGGTCCCGGTCAAGATGCTGATCGTGCGCCGTTGTGACAGCGCCCCCTCCTCGGCCCGCTCGCGCCGCTCGCGCTCGATGTCGGCCCGGTAGCGCTCGCGGTCGGCCTTGCGGCTCTCCTCGGTCGCCTTGCGACCCGCGGCCTCCTCCTTGCGCGCGGCCTCCTCGACGCGGTGCCGGCCCTCGGCCTCGCGGCGGGCATAGTCGACGCCCGCGAGCAGGAACGCGTGGTCGCTGACGGTCAGGTCGTTGCGCCCGCGCGACCAGATCAGCGCGTCCTCCAGGGCCGCCCCGCGCAGCAGGTAGTCGTCGAGCTTGCCGGAGCTGCTCCAGCGCTCGACCAGCTCGGCGAGCCGCTGCTCCTTCTCCTTGGTCTTGAGCCACTTGTGGTCATAGACCTCGGCGAAGATCAGGTTACGGGTGCGAAGATAGATGTCGCCGTCCTCGGCGAGGTTCTCGGCGGCCAGGCCGGTCAGGCGCAGCTCGGTCTGGTCCTGATTGTTGGGCTCGGCCAGGACCTTATCGCCGTCGAGCAGCCGGCGGTACAGGTGCAGCAGCTGCCGCACCCGGATCCGCGAGGGGTTCATGTCGAGGCGCTTCTCGGCGTAGGCGAGGTTGGCGTCGCCGCCCCGACCGCTGCGCACGAACAGGTTGTAGGCGGCGTCGTCGACCCGCGCCGACTCCTTGCCGGAGCTGACGGGGCCGTGCTGGGCGAGGTCGTCGCACAGCCGCTGCGTCATGTACGGGTGCCCGGCGGTCCACACATAGACGGCGTCGAGCAGGGCGTCGGGGTTGCAGCCGAGGCCCTCGAGCCCGGGCCGAAGGGTGCCGAGCTCGGCCCGCGAGAAGTCGTCGAGGCGGATCTCCTTGCCGATGTTGAAGGGCGTGCGCACCGAGTTCTGGATCAGGTCCGCGGGCGCGGCGACCCCCAGCAGGCAGAAGGTCAGGCGCTTGTACTCGGGGTCGTCCGCGCGCAGGTTGTAGGCCGAGCGGATCGAGGCGAAGAAGTCGTCGGTCGCGAACGACAGCGCCAGCACCGAGTCGACCTCGTCGATGAACACCACCACCGGCGCCGCCACCCGGTCGAGCAGCTCGCCGCGGATGAAGCGGTACCAGCGGTGCACCGGCGTCAGGTGCTGATGCGTGGTCCAGAACAGGTCGAGGTTCGGCAGCCCGAGCGCCTGGGCGATGTCGTCGGCGATGCTGTAGTACCACTCGTCGATCGTCACCGAGGTCGAGCCGATGCCCGAGAAGTCGATGCTGACGCAACGTACGCCCTCACGCGCGAGCGCCTGGCCGACGCGGATGCGCAGGCTCGACTTGCCGATCTGCCGCGGCGCGAGGATGTAGCAGAACTCGCCGTAACGCAGCGCCTCGAGCAGCTCGCGGTCCGCACGGCGCTCGACATAGAGAGCGCCCTGCTGGACCGCGCCGCCGACCTGGAACCCGGAGCGCGGCCCGCCGCTCATAGCCGCAGCCGTTCGTACAGCCGATAGCGCAGGCGGTAGAAGCCGACCTTCTCCTCGACGGCGAGGCCGGCGGCCTCGAGCCTGGTCGAGATCTCCGGGTCGAGCTCGGACAGCGTCTCACTGCGCAGGCGCCGGATGCCCGCGAGGAGCTCCGGCGAATTGTGGAGGCGCCTTGCGTAGCGCTGCAGGAAGTCGTCGAAGAGGCTGGTGCCCTCGTCGAGCAGGTCGTCGACGCCCGCGGCCCCGACGAGGTTGGCGCGATGCATCACGTGGCGGATGAGATACGGGTGCCCGCCGATCAGGTCGGTGAGCACGTCGAAGTCGCGGCCCTGCCAGTCGAGCCCGTAGAGCTGCGCGAGCTGCTGGATCTGCGGGCGCGTGAAGTCGCCGAGCACGATCGGCGGCGTCAGGTTGAAGGGCGACTGGGTCGGGCGGTCGATCAGCCGCCGCGGCGTGGTCGAGATGCCGAGGATGAAGCGCAGCTTGGCCATGCGCTCGTCCTGCGCCCAGGCCCGCAGCATCCCGAAGCAGTCGTCCTTGAACGGCAGGCCCCACACTGCGTCGACCCGGTCGAGCGCCATGATCACCCGCGTGTGCGCCATCGGCAGCACGTTCTCCCGCATCAAGCGCCCGAGCTTTTGATTGACGCTGCCGTGCGAGCGCCACAGCGTCGGCACCCAGTCCTCGGGGCCCCCCAGCGACCCGACGATCTGAAACGCGAGCTCGCGGATGAAGCTCGGGTAGTCCGCGCGCGACTCGTGGTCGAAGGTGTCGAGGTTGATCGCGATCACCCGACAGTCGCCGCCGTCCTGCTGCAGCACGCAGTTGGTCAGGTACTGCGCGCTCCAGGTCTTGCCGAACTTCTCCGGGCCCCACAGCACCACCGGCGCGCCGGGCTGGTCGAGGTAGTTGAGCGCGGTGCGCTCCTCCTCTTGCCGGCCGATGTGCCACGCCTGGTTGTAAGGCGCCCCGGGCGGCTGCACCCGCGAGGTGATGGTATAGATGCCCGAGTCGACGCCGCCGCCGGTCATCGTCGTGACGAGGGTCGGCGGCGGGGCCATCTGCGAGTTCGCGGTGCGCGGCTCGTTCACCGGCGGCGGGGCGCTGGTTACAACGATGGGCTTCGGCGGCGGCGGGGGCGGCTTGCGGGTGAAGGGCAGCGGCTCGGGGCGGGTGCCCTGATCGTCCGAGAGCTCGAAGGCGTCGAGGTCCTGGACGATGCGCCAGTGGCCGGCGACGTGCTTCTTGGCGACCCGCGGCCACAGGCGCAGGCTCGCCTCGCCGCGGTCGTCGACGGTGATGCGACCGGCGGCGTAACCATGCCGGCGATCGACCTTGCCGTCGCCGAAGCTCTCGAGCCCGAACAGCGAGCTGCCCTGGATCTGCCGCCGCGGAGCCGCGCCGCCGACGCTCAGCGTCGTCGCCATGTGCTCGTGCATGTGCCCGAACACCTGCGCCGCGAAGCGACCGGGCGGGACCACCTCGCCGAAGAAGTGCTCGCGCGCCTCCGGGGACAGCCAGTCCGGCGGATGGTGCGTCATCAGCAGCGAGAAGTCGCAGTTCTTGACCCACGCCGGCCCGTCGCCGCCGCAGGCCGCGTGCAGCTGGCGGACGTCGACCGCGAGCTTGGCCTCGTAGTCGCCGCCGGTCAGCTGCAGGAAGGCGCTGTTGAGGCCGACGACCCCGAGGCGCAGCCCGTCGCTGTGGATCACCGTCGAGAAGTCGCCGGGCAGCAGCCCCGGGCTCAGCTCGAGCGCACAGAACGGCTGGCTCTTGAGCCAGGCGCTGTAGTTGGCGAACGACTGCTCGACCAGCTTGCGGTACGGCGAGCTCGGGTCGCGCCAGAACTCGACCTGTACTTCGGGATAGGTCGCCCAGCGCGCGAGCACCAGGGTCTCGGGCCGCCGCGGGTCCGGACGCACGAGGTCATGATTGCCGGGCACCGCCAGCAGGCTGGGGGTCGAGCCGAGCGTCTTGAGGTGGTCCCACAGCGCGGTGAGGGTCTGCGTCAGCCGCTCGAACTCCTCGGGGGCGGCGCGCTGGGTCAGGTCGCCGGAGAACAGCACGAAGTCCCACGGGCCGCAGCGCTCGTGCAGCTTCGCGAGGTCGGCGAACAGGATCTCGCGCACGCCAGGCCACAGCCAGCCCTGGGCGTCGAGGCCCTGGTGCAGGTCTGTGAAGTGAAGCCAGCCGAAAGAGCGCATGAGAAGGCCTTGAGTGTACCATCCGCGGCGTGCGGGGCAGGGCACGTGCGTTCTCGCCAGATTGCCCGGCGAGCCCGCGGCAATCCGACGAGCATGCACGTGCCCGCGAGCGATCCGACGGGGCTTCGATACGCCCGACAACCGGCGCCGGCTTCCCACCGCACCGCGCGTTGTTGCGCGTCCGGGTCTAGGCAGAGGCGTGGCCCTTGAGCGATGCTCTCGCCACCGTGCGCACCCCCGACCGATGGCGGTGGCTCCTCCTCGCGGCCCTGATCGGGGCGCCCGCGCACGCGCATGCCCGCACCCAGCAGCCCGCCGAGCTGGTTCAACCTGTCCTCCAGAACAGCGCAGAGATCGTCTACCCCGAGGCCCTGCTGCGCCTCGAACCACGGCCGCAGGGCCGCGTGGTCGTCAAGCTGGTCGTCGGCGTCGACGGCGTACCCCGCGAACTCGAGCTCACTCAGCGCGTGCACCCCGAGCTCGACGCCCTCGCCCTCGCCGCCGTCGGCGCGCTGCGCTACAGCCCCGGCCTCTACCGCGGACGACCCGTCGAGATCGTGCTCTCGGTCGCCATCGACATCGCCGCGCCGGCCTCGGCGCCATCCACATCGGCGCCTGTCACTCCCCGATCGGACCTGTCCGATAAGCCAGGTGATGGCGCCGACGTGGGCCGCGCCGAGGGCCCGACGACGGGCGACAGCGCGCCAGCAGATCCAGGCGCGATCGGGCCCCTGCGCATGCAGGGGCGGCTGCTCGAGGCCGGACAGCGCACCCCGGTGACGGGCGCGAGCGTGCTGGTGGTGCCGGCGCCGGACGACCTGCCGGTCGGGCAGGTGCGAAAGCGCAGCTACGCCGAGGAGGAGGCGCCGCGCTGGACGGCGCGCGCCTTCACCGGCGAGGACGGGTCCTTCGAGCTGCGCGCCCTGCCCGACGGCAAGGTCCGCGTCGTGATCCTCGCGCAGGGCTTCGAGCGGCTCGAGTTCATCGAGCAGATCGAGCAGATCGAGAAGGGCGCGCGCCTCGAGGTCCAGTACTTCCAGCGGCGCCTGGTCGTCAACCCGTATCGCACCGTGGTCGAGAGCCGCCGCAACGAGCCGGCCGAGGTCTCGCGGCGCTCGATCACGGCGCAGGAGATCAACAACCTCCCGGGCACCCAGGGCGACGCGCTCAAGGCGATCCAGAACTTCCCCGGCGTCGCGCGCTCGCCCTTCGGCGCCGGCCTGCTGGTGATCCGCGGCGCCGCACCAGCCGACTCCAAGACCTACCTCGGCTACCACGAGATCCCGCAGCTGTTCCACTTCGGCGCGCTGTCCTCGACCTTCAACGCGGACATCCTCGCGCAGATCGACTACATCCCCGGCAACTTCGACAGCCGCTTCGGCGACGCGATCGGCGGCGTCATCAACGTCAACCCGCGCAAGGGTCGACGCGACGGCTTCCACGGTTACGTCGACGCCGATGTCTTCGACGCCGGCGTGCTGCTCGAGGGCCCGATCGGCAAGGGCTCGTTCGCGCTGTCGGGCCGGCGCAGCTACATCGACGGGGTCCTCAGGGTCGCGCTGCCCAAGGACGCCGGCCTCGGCCTGACCCAGGCGCCCCGCTACTTCGACTACCAGGCGCTCTTCGACTATCCGCTCGCCGGCGGCGAGTTCTCGATCCGCTGGTTCGGCTCCGACGACCGCTTCAAGCTGATCGCCAAGCCCCCCAACGACACCGAGGACACCGGCACCAACAGCGCCCAGACGGCGATCTTCTTCCACCGCTTCGACCTCGTCTACCGCAAGCAGGACGGACCCTGGGAGTTCCTCGTCACCCCCTCCGTCAACTACCAGGCGCTCAAGGGCAGGTTCGGCTCGCTCTTCGAGTTCGACTTCCCCAACGTCGGCTTCTCGCTGCGCGCCGAGGCCTCGCGCCAGCTCAGCAGCCGCGCCGCCCTGCGCGTCGGCACCGAGCTGCAGGCCGGCCGCTACAACATCGACGCCCGCGCCCCCAGCGTGCCCGCGCAGGCCGGCCTCGGCGGCACCGGCGTGCTCAACATCGCCGACATCGGCCAGTCGTACGCGACCCCGGCGCTGTACACGACCGGGACCATCAACCTCGGCGAGCGCTTCACCCTGCTGCCCGGCGCGCGCCTGACCTACTACGCGCTGCAGGTCCACAAGGCGAGCGTCGATCCGCGGCTGCGCTTCACCTGGCAGGTCGGCGAGCAGACCACGCTCAAGGGCGGCGTCGGCCTCTACAGCCAGATCCCCGATCTCATCGGCCTGAACCCGCTGTGGGGCAACCCGCGCGCCAGCATCGAGCGCAGCGTGCATACCAGCCTCGGCGTCGCGCAGACCTTCGAGAGCGCCGGCGTCGACCTCGAGGTCACCGGCTTCTACAAGTACGTCTTCGACCGCTCGACCTCCTCGACCAGGCTGATCTTCGCCCCGGACGGGACCATCCGGCTCGAGAACTTCGCCAACCAGGGGGTCGGCCAGATCTTCGGCGCCGAGCTGCTGCTGCGCAAGGCGCTGACCAAGAAGTTCTTCGGCTGGGTCAGCTACACCCTGATGCGCAGCCTCGTGCGCGAGCGCCCGGGCGAGGCCTACAAGCCGTTCGCCTTCGACCAGCCGCACATCCTCACCCTCATCGCCGTGTACAAGTTGCCGCGCGGCTGGCAGATCGGCGGCCGCTTCCGGCTCGTCAGCGGCAACCCGACCACGCGCTACACCGACAGCATCTACGACGCCGGCAGCGACGACTACCTGCCCGCGCCCGGCGTCGCCACCCGCCTGCCGACCTTCCACCAGCTCGACCTGCGCGTCGACAAGCTGTTCACGTTCAAGCGCGTGACCCTCAACGTCTACCTCGACATCATCAACGTCTACAACCGGCAAAACGGCGAGGCCATCCTCTACAGCTACAACCTGCAGAGCAGCAACATCCAGGCCGGTCTGCCGATCATCCCCTCGCTCGGCGTGCGCCTCGAGTTCTAAAGGCAGCGCCCGCTGATCTGACCGGGTCTGATGTGATTCGATCCGGTCGACTCGTTCGGCTCGCTCGAATTGGTCAGGTTGGTCAGGTTGGTCCGCTCGGTCCCCTGTCTGTCGGTCGGTCCTGCCGCCGGCCCCGCCCGCATCACGCCCCCTTGACACCCCCGGAGGCGGCTTTAGTTTGCCGGCCAGCGAGGGAGAGCGAGCCGCCCGGTGGGCGCCGCACCGCCTCGCAAGTCACCCGTCGATCAACCCCAACGAGCTCGGTCTCGCCGGCGACCTCATCACTCGAGGTGCGCACGGCGGCCGCAAGGAGAACCCGCATCATGCTCACCTACTGGATGGATGTGAACGACCCCTTCCGCGCCTTCGATGCCGTGCGCCGCCGCATGGACCAGGTGTTTCGCGAATATGACCAGTCTGCCGGCCCGCGCGCCCGCACGAGCTACCCGCGAGCCAGCCTGCGCGACACGCATGAGGGCTTCGTGCTCACCGCCGAGGTGCCCGGCCTCGCCGACAACGACATCCAGATCTCCGCGACCATGGACAGCCTGACGATCGCCGGCGAGCGCAAGAGCGTCGCGCCCGAGGGTTACGCGGTCCACCGCCAGGAGCGCGGCTCGCTCCGCTTCGCCCGCAGCTTCGCGCTGCCCGCCAAGATCGACGTCGACAAGGTCAGCGCCAGCGTCAAGAACGGTGTCTTGACGGTGACGATGCCCAAGCACCCGGAGTCGCAGCCCAGAGCGATCACGGTCAAGGCTCAGTAAGGGCTCCAAACCACAGATCCCCCGGCGCGATACACAAGGAGGAACCCAGCCATGAACCAGACCAAAGATCTTGCCCCCCAGACCGAGACCGCGGCCGAGCCGACCACCACCAGGCCGGTGGTCGCGCCCGCGGTCGACATCTACGAGAACGAGCACGAGTACCTGGTGCTCGCCGACCTCCCGGGCGTGCCCAGCGATGGCGTTCAGATCCGCTTCGAGAACGGCGAACTCAGCCTCGATGCCACCCGCCAAAACGGCGACAACGGCGAGTACATCGGCACCGAGATCGTCGCCGCCGACTATCGTCGCCTGTTTCGCATCCCCGAGACCGTCGACAGCGAGAAGATCGACGCGCAGCTGAAAAACGGGGTTTTGCACCTCGTCCTGCCCAAGTCGAGCAAGGCCCGTCCGCGCCAGATCAGCGTCAAGTCGAACTGAGCCGCTGCGTCCGGCAACCCCGGGCGAAGCTGCGCAAGAGCCTGAACCAGACCTCGAACCAGGCGAGAGGCGCGGCGCCCCCAAGGCGCGGCGCCTCTCGCTGTTTCCGGGTCTCTGCCACTTCAGCCGCTCATTCGCGCCTCGCGCCGAGGGTCGGATGCGACCGGTTCCCGGGCCGTGATGTTGCGGTACCATGCCGGCGCCAGAGCCCCCCAGGCCGCGGCGCAAGGAGTGGCATGAACATCCCGGTCCTCAACTCGCGCATCGATTCGGTGACCGTCTACCGCCAGGGCGCGCTGGTCTGCCGCACGGCGATCGTGCTCCCGGGGCAGCCGGTGCCGGCGCAGGTCAAGCTCATCAACTTGCCGCTCAGCCTCGACGATGGCAGCGTGCGGGTGCGCGTCGAGGGCGAGGGCGGCGAGCTGCCGGTCGCCAGCGATGTGCGGGTCGCCCTCGACCTCGCGGTCGTCGACGAGCGCCTGCCGCCGCCGGACGACGCGGCGCTCAAGCAGGCTCGTCGGGCCCTCGCGGAGGTCGGTGAGCAGCTCGCACATCTGCGGGCCCAGCGACGTCGTTACGAGCGGCTGCAAGTGTTCGAGCGCCCGGCCGGCAAGCGCGGCGCGTCGCCGGCGGCCTCACCGGTGCGCGCGCGCCTGGCCTTGCTCGAGTTCCGGCACAAGGCGATGGCCGCGCTCGACGAGCGCATCCAGGAGGCGCTAGGCCAGGAGCGCCGCGCCGCGAAGCACAAGGAGGACCTCGAGCACCGCGAGCGCGCCGCCTCGAAGGCCCGGCAGGCGCGTCCGCACGAGCTGCGCAAGGCGGCGATCATCGCGTTGCGCGGGCACACGATCCCGACCCACCCGGTCCGCGTGATCGTCGAGTACATGGTCCCCGGCGCCCGCTGGGCCCCCTCCTACGCGATCTCACTCACGAAGGACATGAGCCAGGCGACCCTGTCCGTACGCGCCGTGGTCGCCCAGCGCACCGGCGAGGACTGGAGCGGCGTCAAGCTCACCCTCGCCACCGCCGATGTCCTGCGCTGGACCGAGCTGCCCGAGCTGCAGGTGCTCCGCATCGGTCGCCGCCAGCCGCCCGTCCTGCGCCGCGGCTGGCGAGCGCCGCCGATCGGCGCCCGCGAGCTGTTCTCCGACTTCGACCGCTTCCTCGTCGCCACCCCCGAGCCGCGCCCGCTCGCCGCTCCCTCCGGCAGCGCCCGCCGTATCGCGGACATCGACGAGCTGAGCGTGCGCGACGACGAGTCGTCCTCCGACGGCCGCCGCACGCTGACCCAGAGCGGCACGATCCTGACGGAGAGGGCGCCGAAGGGCGATGTGCGCTCGCGGCCGAGCGCGCCGCCTCCCGCATCCGCGCCCCCACCCGCGATGCCTGCCAAGCCGATGCGACCGCAGGCGGCGATGCCGACGCAACTGGCGCGCTCGGCCGGACCACCGTCGAGCTTCGGCGGAGCACCGCCGGCACCGCCGATGTCGATGTCCGACACGGTCGCGCCGAACCGCGACATGGTCGGCGGCGGCGGCGGCAGCGAGGGCGCCGCCTTCGCCTCCGCAGCTCAGGACATCCCGCACGAGCACGCCGCGGCCCCCGAGCAGCTCGCGTACGGCGACCTGCGCATGCCTGGCCCCAAGGACAGCCGGCGCGGCGCGCTGATCGTCGCCCAGCGGCGCGAGCGTTACCTCGAGATGTTGTGGGTCCGCGAGGTCACCCGCGAGATCGACGTCGTCGCCCTGATCGACACCGCCGTCAACGACGCCCAGCAGGCCGGTCATCGCGGGCCGCCGCTGCGCCACCACCTCGCCGCCTCGCTCGGCGGCTTCGACTACGTCTACGCGGCCGACGGCCTCGTCGAGATCCCCTCGGACGGCGACTTCCACGGCATCCCGCTGATGTCTCGCCAGACCCCGATCGAGCTCGGCTACGTGGTCGTCCCGCGCGAGAGCAGCGACGTGTTTCGCCACGTCACCCTCAAGAACCCGCTCGAGGCCCCGCTGCTGCCCGGTCCAGCCGACATCTACGTCGGCGGCGACTATCTATTGAGCACCGACCTGCGGGTCGCGCCGCCGCGCGGCGAGGTCAAGATCGGGCTCGGCGTCGAGCAGGCGATCAAGGTCTCGCGCAACACCAGCTTCACGGAGGAGAGCGCCGGCCTGATGGGCGGCTCGCTCGCGCTGCGCCACGAGATCTCGATCGAGGTCGCCAATCGCCGCGAGCGACCGATCAACATCGAGGTCCAGGAGCGCCTGCCGACCCTGCGCGAGCGCGAGGACGAGATCCAGCTCGACCTGGTCCAGGTCGACCCACCTTGGCTGGACTTCGAACCCGAGGACTACGCCCTCAAGGGCGGCCACCGCTGGCAGCTCCAGATCCCGCAGGCCCAAACCAGGAAGCTGCGCGTCGTCTACGTCATCAAGATCTCCGCGAAGAAGGAACTCGTCGGCGGTAACCGGCGGGAGCAATAACCATGTCTGAGCCCACCATCGTCGACAAACCCCTCGATGACCTCGCCGACCTCTCCGCGCCGCTCATCGACTTCAAGGCCCCCGTCGTCGAGGTCACCGTGCTCGAGGACCGCGCCCACGTCGTCCGCCGCGGCACCGTCGAGCTGCACGCCGGCATGACCCGACTGCGCGTCGTCGGCGTCGCACCCGTGCTCGCCGACAAGACCCTCTGCGCCGCCGTCGTCCAGGCCGGACAAAAGCTGGCCGACGTCACCCGCGAGCGCATCAACGACGTCCGGGTCAAGCGCTCGCGCCTGGTGCTCGGCGAGGACAAGCCCGAGCAGCGCCGCGCGCTCGAGGCCGAGCTCGAGCACGAGACCCGCAAGCTCGAGGGCCTGCGCGCCCGCCTCGAGCTCGCGCGGGCCCAGCAGGCCAGCCTCGACGCCGTCGCCGAGGTCACGGTCACCGACATCGGCGTCGACGCGAGCCACGGCCAGGCCGGCGCCGAGGTCTGGCGGCAGATGCTCGAGCAGATCTCCAGCGCCGAGGAGGCGGCCCGCAAGCAGCGCCTCGAGCTCGAGTTCGAGCACGCCGAGCAGGAGCAGCTGCTCGGCCGCCTGCGCGCGCGCCTGGCCGCGACCGCCCAGGTCAGCGACGCCAGCGCGGCCGAGGTCGTCGTCGAGGTCTGGACCGCCGCCGCCGGCGTCTACGCCGTGCAGGTCGACTACATCGTCCCCAACGCCTGCTGGCGCCCCTATCACCGCGCCCAGCTGGTCGAGCTCGTGCAGGGCAAGGAGCCCGTGCTGCACTTCACCAGCGAGGGCTGCGTCTGGCAAAACACCGGCGAGGACTGGCACGACGTCCAGTTCATCTTCTCGACCGAGCGCCCCTCGCTCGGCGTCGACCCGCCGCAGCTGGTCAGCGAGCAGCTCTACGCCCAGCGCAAGAGCGAGGCGCTGGTGGTCGAGGCGCGCGAGCAGGAGGTGCAGACCACCGGTCTGGGCGCGACGCCCCGGCAACACTCGCCGGAGCTGCCGGGCATCGACGACGGCGGCGAGGCGCTCAAGCTGCGCTCGCAGGCCAAGGCGAGCGTGCCCGGCGACGGCCGGCCGCACCGGGTGCCGCTGATGGCCTTCACCTCGCCGACGACCACGGAGTGTGTATTGATGGCGGAGCTGGCGGAGGCGGTGGTGCTGAAGAGCTTGCACGTCAATCGCTCGCAGCAGCCGATCCTCGCCGGCCCGGTCGACCTCGTGCGCGCGGGCGGGTTCGTCGGCCGCAGCGCGCTGCTGTTCATCGCCCCGGGCGAGAACTTCGCGATCGGCTGGGGCCCCGACGGGGCGATCCGCGTCCAGCGCAGCGTCGAGCTCGCCCGCGAGGACCGCGGCATGATGAGCTCGTGGACCACCCAGGGCCACATCGTCAAGGTGAAGCTCTCCAACCTCGGCGCGCAGGCGCGGACCGTTCGGGTCACCGAGCGCGTCCCGGTCTCGGAGGTCGAGAAGCTGCGCATCGAGGTCGACACCGCCAACACCACCGACAAGGTCAAGCCCGACGCCAACGGGTTTCTCAACTGGACCATCGAGCTCGCCGGTTTCGGCCGCAAGAGCGTCGAGCTCAAGTACCTGGTCCGCAAACACGCAGACGTCGTCGGCGTGTAAGCGCGCCCCGGACTCGTAAAGACCGCCAGGGGCCGCCGTTCGCCGTGGAACATTGTCCATGGGCCCCAGCGCTGCCATATTGGCTCGGTGCGGGATCGGGACGAGCTCGAGGCGGAGCGGGGGAGGTTGCAGGCGGACAACGATCGCCTGCGGACCGAGGCGGCCGCAAATGCCTCGGCGAACGAGAAATTTCGGGTGCTCTTCGAGTACTCCTCCGATGCCCACCTGATCTTCGATCAGTACGGCATCATCGACTGCAACAACGCGGCGATCGACATGCTGCGCTGCACCGACAAGGCCCAGGTGCTCCACCTCCACCCCGCCGCGCTGTCGCCCGAGCGCCAGCCCGACGGTCGCAGCTCGCTCGAAAAGAGCGTCGAGATGGACGGGCTCGCCCGCAAGCATGGGCACCACCGCTTCGAGTGGATGCACCGCCGCCTCGACGGCGAAGACTTCCCGGTCGAGGTCACGCTGACGCCCGTGGTCCTGTCGACCGGGCCCGCGCTGCTGGTGGTCTGGCACGAGCTGACGGAGCTCAAGCGCCACGAGGCCGAGCTGCGCGCGCAGCTCGAGCTCATCCAGCACCAGCGGGCCGAGATCCAGCGCCTGTCGATGCCGGTGATCGAGGTCTGGGAGGGCGTGTTGATGGTCCCCGTGCTCGGCGCCCTCGACCAGGAGGCCGCCGAATCGCTGACCACGCCGGTGCTCGCGGCGATCGCCCGCACCAGCGCCCGCGCGATCATCATCGACCTCACCGGCCTCACCGGCGCCGACCTGCCGACCGCCCGCCACCTCGCCCGCCTGCTCGCCGCCATCCAGCTGCTCGGCGCCGAGGGGTTGGTCGTCGGCATCGGCCCCGCCGTCGCCCAGGCCTTCATCGCCGCGGGCGCCGAGTTCTCGCGCGTCCGCACCCTCGCGACCCTGCGCGAGGCGCTTCGCCGCTGCCTGCGAGCCGAATGAGTCGGACGCGCTGAGCCGCTGACGCGCTCAGGGCTCAGGGCTCAGGACTTGTCATCGCGACGCAGCTGCGGCAGCCACACCAGCAGC
>NZ_JACCSO010000233.1 GCF_013812955.1 Nannocystis sp.
GCTTCAGGCCCTGCTCCGCGCCGGCGCGCACGCGGTCGATCACGTCGCCGAGCTCCGCCTGCAGGTAGCCGAGCTCGTCGTCCATCGAGCCCGTGGTGTCGATCATGAACATCAGGTCGAGCACCGGCACCGCCAGCGCGGCCGTCGGCACCTCGATCACGATCGGCTCCTCGCTCGCCGGCGCCACGTCCTCGACGATCACCGACTCACCCGCGACCGCCACCTTCAGCGTCAGCGGCCCCGCCGGCGCCGCCGCGAACAGGCCCGCGAACAGCTCGGCCTCGCCATGCACGTCCGTGCGCGCCGTCCACACCGCCTGCTCGCCGGCCAGCAGCGTCACGCTCGCGTCGGCCACGTGCACGCCGTCCGACGCGACCACCACCGCGTAGCGCTGCGTGGTGTCGAACTTCCAGCGGCCGATGACCTCGGCCCAGCTCTCCCCCTGCAGCAGCTCGAGCCAGAAGCTCCAGTGGTCGAGGTCGCGCCACTCGCCCGCGGTCAGCTGCCCGGCCTGGGTCCCGCCGCCCTCGCCCTCGCCCTCGCCGGCGCCATCACTCGCGCCACCACTCGCGCCACCGCTCGGGTCCTCGCTGCCGGTGCCACCGGCGCTGGCCGAATCCCCCGCTTCATCGCCCTCGTAGAGGCCCTGGCTGGCGTCCATGCTACAGCCGGCGGCGAGGGTGAGCAGGGCGAGATACGGGGCGGCAAGGACGAGGGACAGGCGGCGCATGGCGGAGCCATCTTCAAGGATCGTGCCAGCGTTCATCTCGGCCCTGAACGCCGTTTCTCGGGTCAAAGCGGCCGCGACCGCGACACCACGGTCATGGTCCGGGCGCCGCGGGCTCACTCGCAGGCCGCGGCGGGGACCGTCTGCAGCGTCACGCTGGCGATCGTGCCACCGCCCGGGCGCGGCCCGAGCTCGACCGTGCCGCCGTGCTGATCGATGATGCGCTTGGCGATCGACAGGCCGAGCCCGGTGCCCATCTCCTTGGTGCTGACGAAGGGGCGAAAGATGTCCTTGGCGACCTGCTCGTCGATGCCGGGGCCGGTGTCGAGCACCCGGATGCGGACCCGCTGGTCGACCAGCTCGCCGACCAGCTCGCCGACCAGCTCGCCGACCAGCTCGATGGTCCCGCGCGTGCTCGCCTCGCGCATCGAATCGATCGCGTTGACCACCAGGTTGATCAGCACCTGCGTCAGCTTGGGCTGGTCGCCGAGCACCCGCGGCAGGCCGTCCGGCACGCTCACCTGCAGCGCGATGTGGGCGAGCTCGGCGAGCGGCCGCTGCATCGTCGCCACGTAGTCGAGCAGCGCCCGCACGTCGACCGGGTAGCGCTCGAGCGTGCGCGGCCGCGCCAGGCTGAGGAACTCCTCGAGCAGCCGCGACAGCCGGCGGATCTCCGACTGGACCAGGCGCGCGCACTCGCCGATGCGCTCGCGCTGGCTCGCGTCGGCCACCCGCGAGCCGATGCGGCCCAGCAGCTCGAGCTGCAGCAGCGCCGCGTTGAGCGGGTTGCGGATCTCGTGGGCCAGGCCGGCCGTCAGGGTCGCCAGCGAGCTCATCGCCTCCGCGTCGGCGGCCCGCTTCTCGAGCGCCAGTCGCTCGGTGACGTCGTTGCCGACCAGCAGCAGCAGCTCCATCGCCTCGCCCTCGGTCGCCATCGACGCGGCGCTCCAGCGGACCGTGTGGTGGCGACCGTCGCGGGCCAGCACCGTGAACTCGTGCTCGAGCAACCGGCGCTCGCGCCAGGCCTGCTGGAGCCCGACCTGACAGCGCGCGCGCTGGTCCGGGGTGATCACCGCGTCGATGAACGGGCGGCCGAGCAGCTCCTCTTGCGACCAGCCGGTGATCTGCGCGGCGCAGCGGTTCCACATCCGGATCGCGCCCTCGCGGTCGAGGCCGACGATCAGCGACTCCACCGACTCGACCACGCCGCGATACAGCCGCTCCGACACCGCCAGCTCGCCCGCGAGGCGCTCGCGCTCGCGTCGCAGCTGCACCTGTGCCAGCGCCCGCACCCCGAGCGCCAGCAGGTCGGCCGGCGCGAACGGTTTTTGCACGTACGCGAACACCCCCTCGCGCACCGCGGCGATCGCCGTCGCCAGCGAGGCGTCGCCGGTCATCAGGATCACCTCGCCGCCGGGCATCATCTCGCGCAGCCGCGGCAGCAGGGCCACGCCGGTGGTGTCCGGCAGGCGCACGTCGACGATCGCCAGGCCGGCGCCCTGCCCCGCGGTCAGGGCCTCCGCCCCGGAGCCGCAGACGGTCACGTGCGCGCCGGAGTCCGTGAACAGCTCGGCGAGGTTCTCCGCGAGCGCGCGGTTGTCCTCGACGATGAGCACATGCCCGGTCATCGTCGCGTGCCGTGCTTCATCTGCTCGAGCGCCGCGAGCAGCGACTCGGTGGCGAAGGGTCTGGCGATGAACTTGACGTCCGCCGGGGCGATGCGCCGCAGCTCGGCCACCTCGACCTCGTGCCCGAGCGCCGTCACCACGATCACGGGGATCCGCGGGATCGATCCTGGGGGCTGCGCGGCGGTGCGCTCGCACAGCTCGCGCGCCAGCGTCACGCCGTCGCCGTCGGGCAAGCAGACGTCGATCACCGCGATATCCAAGGTGACCGCGTCGATGACCGCGTGCGCGTGCGCCAGGCTGTCGGCGTGGTGAACTTCAAAACCGCGCGCGCGTAGGCTCGCCGCCAGCGCGCCGTCGGCATCGACGACCAGGATGCGCTCGCCGCCCGGGCGCCGCGGCAGCAGGTCGAGCAGCTTCTCGACCGCCAGCGGCTTGGCGAGCACCGCCCGGACCACCCCGAGGTGCGCCGCGGCCGACAGCATCTGGTCCGAGGTATAGGCCGTCATCAGCAGGAAGGTCGTGTTCGGGTTGCGCGCCGACAGGCGCTCGATCAGCTCGACGCCGCTCATGCCCGGCATGCGGATGTCGGTCAGCACAATGTCGAAGCGGTGCTCCTGGGCGATGCGCAGCGCGTCCTCGGCGCAGTAGGCGGTCGTCGGCACGCAGCCCTCGTCCGCGAGGATCTCCGCCAGGTTGTCGGCCAGCGCGCGGTTGTCGTCGACGACGAGGACCCGAAGCGAGACCCCAAGCTGGTCGCTCATGATTGCAGCTCCACCCCTCGGGGCAGACGCACCGCGAAGGTCGCGCCGCCCTTTGGTCGGTTGCTGGCGGTGATCGTGCCGTTGTGCTTCTCCACGATGCGGTGGCACAGCGCCAGCCCGAGGCCGGTGCCCGTCGAGCGCGTCGTGAACAGCGGCTCGAACAGCCGCGCCATCACCTCCGTCGAGAGGCCCACGCCGCGGTCCTCGACCGTCAACACCAGGTCCCGCTCCTCGCTGGCCAACCGCAGCTCGATGTCCCCGACGCTCGCCTCGCTCGCCTGGATCGCGTTCAACACCAGGTTTACGACCAGCTGGCGAAACTGCCCCGGGTCGACGGCGACCGGCGGCAGCGAATCGGCGATGTCGAGCAACAGCGCGAGCTCGGACGGCCGCGGCACCGACAGCGCGGCCTCGCGGACCACCGCGGCGAGGTCCGTGGGTCGTCGCTCCGGCGGCCGGTCGCGGGCCAGCTCGAGCAGGTCGGAGATGATCGTGTTGCACAGCGCGATCTGCTCCTCGACCCGGCGCAGGTGCTTGGCGTTGCGCTCGTCGTGCGGCATGCGCCGGCTCAGCATGTGCGCCGAGGTCTGCATCACCGCCAGCGGGTTGCGCAGCTCATGGCCGATCGAGGCCGCGACCTGGCCGATCGTCGCCAGCCGCTCCGACTCCTTGACCCTGGCGATGTACCCCTCGCGGTAGGTCTCGAGCATGATCGCCAGCTCCATGTCGCAGAGCTTGTCGATCGCCTGGTGGCCCGCGCGGCGTCGCGCGCCCGCCCAGCCCACCACCGACTCGAGCGCGTTGTGCAGGCCCGCGCGCACGACGCTCATCGCCGCGAACATGTAGCGCTGGTCCAGGGCGATGCGCACGTGCGTGCGCCCGATGCGAGCGCGCCGCTCGACATAGGCCGCGTCGTAGACGCCCCCGACCAGCCCCTCGAGCCAGTTGCTCAGCAGCGCCTTCTGGCGGGCGATCTGGGGCGCACCGCCGGTGAACACGGCCGACGCTCCCGGCGTGCGGTCGATCGCCGCGTAGAAGTCGTCGACGATCTGTGGGAACTGCGGGCGAAGTGCCGGTCCCATCGCAAGCATCAACGCCGCGTCTTCCGGCGTGAATTCCAGGTAGCGCATGAGTTCATCGAGCAGGCGCTGCGACGGCATGGCGATCCTTGCCATACCATAAATTCCCGACCCAATCGGGGGCGCCAGCACCCCCCAGGCTGGACCCGCGGCGCCCCGCGCCGAAGCGGAAGCTTTGCGCGCCCCCTCGAAGAAATTGCGGCCCGACCCGCGGTGCGATCCGCGCCGCACCCTCGGCGTGCCGGCAGCGAGCAGCTGCGCGCCGACAGCGTCGTCTCCTCCGCCTTTTACTGGCCCTTCCCCTTCGCCGACGGCGACCCCGCCGACTACGTGCAAACACATCGACACCAAGGGCCCGCTGCGCATCCCGGTCGACCTGACCAGCGTGCTCGAGCTCGCCCCGTGGTGAGCAGCACGCCGTTCACCTCGACCTAAGGGATGTAAGTGACCGTCAGCACCGGCCGCTGCGCCACGATCGCATGCTCGCTCTGGTACAGCTCGAGCTGATCCAAGTTATTCACGTCATAGATCATGAACCCATTGTTCGACGACGGGTCATCGACCCAGCCTTGCACGACCTCCACGCCGTCCTCGTTGAGGATCTCCGTGTACGGGCCTTTTGCCCCCGAGCTCATGGTGCCGAGCAGCACCGAGCTCGTGTCGTCCACCCCGCCGCCGCCGGGGACCGCCCATGGGTATTTCCACGTCACGGACGTCTCGGTCCAGGGGCAGAGGACCTCGACGATCTCATAGGTCTCGCCCGGCGCCGCGTTCTCGACGTACGTGCTGATGGACACGCCCGTCACCGTGCTGCCGGGCGGGATCGCCGAGACACTCCATTTGACGAGCCCGCGATAGTCGTGGCCTGTCCCGGTGGGCACGTCGCCGTCGAGCTTGATCGTCGCGGCGTTGGCGTAGTTGGCGGTCGGGTACGCCCCGGCGATGTACGTGTCGTCCGCGTTCATGAACGACTTACTGACGCCTCCTTCCAGCGGGACCGTGAGTGTATAGGTATCAACGATCGCGCCGCCCTTGGTGATGAACTTGAAGGTCAGCGTCGTATCGTCCGCCACGACCAACTGGGCGCCGTGGTCGGCGTTGTACCTGATCATGCTGCCGGGCACCGCCGCCTGGAGGCCGTATTTGCTCTTCCCCCCGAGCCCGTTCACCATATACGGGAAGCCGTCCTTCATGATCCGCTCGTAGTGGTGGTCGTGGCCGGCCAGCACCGCCGTCGCGCCCCACGCCTGGAAGGGCCACTGCATGATCGACGTCGAGCCGTGATTGCCCGATGAATACGGGGGATGGTGAAAATACACGATCTTCCACGTCGCCGTCGATTGCGCGAGGCGGGTCTTCAGCCACAGCGCCTGCTTCGACCCGCTCGACCGGCCGTCGGCCTCGGAGAGGTTGGAGTTGATGGCGAAGAAGTGGACCGGGCCCCGCACGAAGTCGTAGTAGCGCTCGTTGCCGGGCAAGGTGAAGTAGTTGAGGTGGGCCTTCCCCTTGCCGGTGGCAGTGTCGTGATTGCCGAGCGAGGGGAAGAAGCGGTTGCCCTCGACCGAGGACCCGCCCCCGTAGCTCCCGGTGTACGGGTAGATGAAGCCCTGATAGTACTGCCCGATGTTCTGGTCGATCGTGGACTGCGCGCCGTCGGGATAATTATTGTCCCCGACCGTGAGCACGAGGTCCGGCGCCCAGCTCTTGACCAGATCGGCCACGCCCTGCTCATTCGGCCCCGCCATGCCAAAATCGCCGATCACCGCGAACGTGATCTCGCCCGCGAGCCCGCGGACCGCCGACTCCTCGGCCCAATCCCCGGCCGGCTCCGCGATCGACGTCTCATCCACGCAGCTCCCCAGCGCCACGGTCATGGCGAACATCAGGGAAGCTCCGAATCGACTCATTCGTGATTCAACATTCGCATGCCTGGTCATCGCTGCCTCCTTCATGTGCCCATTGAAGCCGCCACGTCGCCGAGTATGTGCGACATAGTTCTGACCAGCCGGCGCCTCGGCCCCGCCAGGGCCTCCGTCGCCGCCAATCTCGGGTCTTGCGTCGAGAGCGACCCGAGTGTAGGCCGGGCATCCCCACGCGCCATAAGCCCCGAACCCATCGATCGACGCGCGATCATACCGATTGCTGACGGACCGTTGTGGCGCCGCGCCCTCTACGCCTTCGTCGGGATGGGAGCCCATTGAGGACATGGACCTCAGGACCGGGCATCCTTATGCCATGTCCGTCTTTGCGCGGGCTCCGCCCCGGATCCTTCCATACGCGCCCGTGCACCCGGGCCCCGGGTTTACGCGGTGAACGTTATCGCGGCGGTGCGGTCAGGGTTCCCCCTGTGGCCCGCACAATTGCGCCGGGTCCCCCCTCATCGGCCATGACCTGAGCAAGTGCGCCACTACACCATCAGCGACCTGCCCCGCCGCGTCGATTGACCGCCCCGTCGCCCGCGCCCCGAGCGCAGCAAACCGCCGGAAACGCCCCCCGGACCCGTGGCCCGGCCCCGATTTTTCCGGTACCGTCATCCGCTGCAATTCTCATGTCCAAGTCCGAGACCCCCGCCGAGTTCGCCCAGGGCATTTTGTCCGCGGTCCGCTATCACTTCAGCGCCCGCGGCCCCGCGAATGTGCCGTGGCAGCTGCGCCGCTTCAGCCTGCAGGAGTCGCTCTCGGAGCCCTACCGGCTCGAGCTCGAGCTGTGGACGACTGACCACGAGGCCGTCCCGGCCAGGCTGCTGGGCGACAGCTGCACGCTGGCGATCGAGCGCGACGGCCACGGCCGGCACGTGCACGGCATCATTCACCGCGTCGACATGTTGCCGATGGCCTTCGACCAGGTGCGCGTGCGCGTCAGCGTCGGGCCCGCGCTGGAGCTGCTGGCCTACCGCCGCAACACCCGATTTTGGCAGGATCGAAGCGTGCTGCAGATCCTCGACGAGGTGCTGCGCCCGGCGCTGGCCGGTTATGGCCGCAAGTTCGAGCTGCGGGTCGATGCGGCGGCGTTTCGCCCGCGCGAGTATTGCGTGCAGTTCCGCGAGACCGACCTCGAATTCGCGACCCGCCTGATGCACGAGAGCGGCATCGTCTACGCCTTCGAGCACGAGCAGGGGGACGCCGAGCGCCTGGTGTTGCACGACAGCACCACCCACGCCGAGGACCTCGGCGCATCGAAGCTCCTGTACAGCCCGGCCGGCGGCGGCGTAGCGACCCGGCAGTCGCTCGAGTCGCTCGACTGGTCGTGCCGCCTCGGCGCCACCTCGGTCGTACAGCGCGACTGGGCCTGGAAGGCCGTCCCGCCGGGCCCGCTGCTGCACGAGGGCCGCGGCCTGGACGGGCGCCACCGCGAGCGCGAGCGCTACGATCACGACGACCACCGCCTGGACCACGACGACGGGGCGGCGCGTGTGAAGGACAAGCTCGAGGCCGAGCTCTCCGCGGCGGAGTCGGGGCACGGGGCCGGCGACGTGCTCGAGATGGTCCCGGGGCGCTGCTTCGAGGTCCAGTTCCACCCGGCGCTCGAGCAGGGCGGACGTTACCTGCTGGTGACGGTGATGCACACCGGCGACGTCCCCGAGCTGGCGACGGACAGCCAGCAGCAGGCCGAGGGCCCGCGCTACCGCAACGAGTTTCGCTGCATCCCCGCGCAGGTGGCCTACTGCGGCCCGCCGCCGCCGCCGCGCCAGCGGGTCCATGGTCCGCAGACGGCGATCGTCGTCGGCCCCGACAACCACGATGATATCCACACCGACGAGCACGGACGGATCCGGGTGCTCTTTCACTGGGACCGGATATCACCGCACGACGAGACCGCCTCGTGCTGGATCCGCGTCGCCCAGAGTCTGGCCGGCATCGGCTGGGGTCATCAGTTCATCCCGCGCATCGGCATGGAGGTCCTGGTCGAATTCCTCGACGGCGATCCCGATCGACCGATGGTCGTCGGTTGCGTCTACAACGGGCTCAACCGCCCGCCCTTCACGCTGCCCGACAAGAAGACCCAGAGCGGCATCAAGACCGAATCGTCGCCCGGCGGCGGCGGCTCGAACGAGCTCCGCTTCGAGGACGCCAGGGGGCAGGAGGAGATCTGGCTGCACGCCCAGAAGGACCTCAAGGCAAAGGTCGAACACGATCACGGCACC
This sequence comes from Nannocystis sp., assembly GCF_013812955.1. Taxonomy (GTDB): domain Bacteria; phylum Myxococcota_A; class Polyangia; order Nannocystales; family Nannocystaceae; genus Nannocystis. The sequence continues at coordinate 8,340 of NZ_JACCSO010000233.1, forward strand.
AGCGTCGGCCGCAACCAGAGCAACAGCGTCGGCGGCGACCAGACCGAGACCATCCGCGGCGAGCAGAAGCTGAGCATCAAGGGTAATCGCACCGTATCGATCGCGGGTAGCCAGAGCGTCGACATCGAGGGCGGCGCGCCGGTCGAGGGCGTCAGCGGCTCACGGCTCAACATCACCGGTGACTACAAGGTCAACGCGTCCGGCACGATCGACTTCACGTCGCCACTCGGCATCCGCCTGTTCTGCGGTAAAACCTCGCTCTACCTCACGCCCGACAGCATCACCCTCGCCGCCGGCGGACAAGCGTTCCTGGTCCTCAACACCAATGCCCTGCTCCAGGCCAGCGGCGGGGCCAGCGTGCTGCTCGACGGCGAGGTGTACACCAAGGCCAGTGAGGGCGCCTTCCTGTTGATGAACGCCAATGTGCTCGTCGGCGCCCACGAGGGCGCCCAGATCCTCCTCGATGACAACGCGGCCATGACCTCCAAGGACGGCTCACAGGTGATGCTCGACGCCGGCGCCACCGTCAGCGGACACCTCACCGCCAAGATCACCGCGCCCAATACCTCGCTCGAGGGCGGCGAGAACCAGGTGATCGCCGGCGACGGCGAGATGGTGATCACCGGCGGCATGCTCCGCCATAACTGATCGCTCAGGGCAACGAAGCGCTGATCAGCAGACCGACGAGGATCACGGCCCCGAAGATCAGATTGACGACCAGCAGCGTCCTGCGCATCGAGTGAGCAGGCGGAGCAGCGTCCGCCGCGGCGGGCACCGAGGACTCCGTGAGCACCAGGGTCGGGATCACCGGGGCGGCCACGGACGGCTGCCGTGACAGCACCTCGGTCTTATCGACAGGGATCTTGAACACCGAACGCCCCAGGACCTCGGTCCGGTCGATGGACGCCGGCGGGGGCCCGGTTCGGGTCATCACCTCGGTCTTGTCGACCGGCGCCATCGGCCCCGCACCACCCGCCTTCGGCGCAGCGGTCGCGCCACCGCTCGGCGCGCGGGAGCTCGCGCTCATGATCATCGTCGGCCGCTCGTCGAGGGGC
>NZ_JACCSO010000237.1 GCF_013812955.1 Nannocystis sp.
GCGCCGAGCGGCTCGAGGCCGATGCCTTTGGTGCGCTTGAGCGCGAAGTCGAAGGCCTCCTTGCGCACGCCGGGGTCGGGGTCGCCGAGCAGGTCGAGCAGCAGCGGCCAGGCCCACGACTGGGAGATCTGGCCGAGCACCTCGTTGAGCACCTCGCGGCGCACGTCGGCGAACAGGCTCTTGAGCGCGAAGCGCAGGCTGCCGGCCTCCGGTCCCGCGACCTCGAGGCTGAGCGCGGCCTTGAACGCCTCGCTGCGCACGGATTTGGCCGCGTCGCCGAGGGCCCGCTCGAGCAGGGCGATCGCCGCCGGCTCGCGGTGCTTCTTGATCTGCTTGACCAGCAGGTCGAGGCCGCGACGGCGCACGTCCTCGTGCTCGGCGCCCAGGCCCGCGGCCGCGACCGTCAGCGGCGTCGCGTCCTCGAGCCGCGCCAGCGCCGTGAAGGCCGCGTCGCGCACGCTCGCGTCGGTGTCGCGCAGCATCAACCGCAGGCGCGCCGCGCCGCGTGAGTCCGCGAGCTCGGCCAGCGCCTTGCAGGTGTCGACCCGCACGCTCGCCGTCGACTCGCGGCTCAACTGCAACAAAGTGCCGAGCGCGCGCGGATCTTGCAGCGCCGCGAGCCCGGTCGCGCCGGCCAGGCAGGTGTCGAGCGCGCGGCTGGCCATCGCCTCCAGCAGCGGCCGCTTGTCGGCCTCGCCGACCTCCGAGAGGTCGACCTTCTTCGCCTTCGGCAGGTCGTCGTCGCTGGGCTTCGCGTCCTTCTTGCCGGCCTTGACGGCGACCGCGGCGGCCTTGACCTCGGCGGTCGGGTCGGGCGCGGCCTCGATGTCGTGCAGCAGGCGGTGGACCCGCTTGTCGCGGAAGCGCAGCGCGGCGGCCAGCTTCGGGGTCGTCAGCAACGACACCAGGAACGCGGCCTGGCGCACGCCCGCGTCGGCGTCGGCGCTGAAGCGACGCAGCGCGGCCTGGACCTCGGGCACGCCGAGCATGTCGCGCTGATAGAACCGGATCAGCGCGGTGCGGCGGATGTCGGCCTGGGTCGCGCGCAGGGCGATCAGCTCCGCGGCGGGCGAGCTGGCGTGGTGCAGCGCCTCGAGCGCGACCAGGGCCGCGAGGCGCACCTCGCGAGGGTTGCGGCCGAGCGCCTCGGTCAGCTTGGCCAGCGCGAGGTCGTCCTTGCGGGCCAGCGGCGCCAGAGCCTCGACCGCGACCACGCCGATGTCACGCTTCTGGGCCGCGAGCGCGAGGTCGAGGATGCGCAGCGAGTCCTGGCCCTCGAGCGTGCGCAGACCCGCGAGCGCGGCGAGGCGCACCGCCTCCTCGTTGGCCTGCAGCAGCGGCTCGAGCAGCTTCACGGCGCGCGGGCTGCCGGAGGCGCCGAGCAGCTCGGTGGCGAGGACCTTGAGGCCGTGGTCCTCGTCGTTGCTGACGCGGGCGGCCAGCAGCTCGAGCGACTTGGCGTCGTTCCAGCCGGCGAGGGCGCGCAGGGACGCCTCACGCAGCTTGGGGTCGCGGCGCTTGAGCTCGTACTCGGCCCAGGTGTGGGCGCCGTGGAACAGCTGGCTGCGGTCGCCGACCTTGCCGCCGGCGTCGACGGGGAACACGCGCAGGGTCGCGTCCTCGCAGGCGGCGACGAGCACGGGGCGGCCCTTGTACTCGGCGAGCGTGAGCGCGGCGATCTTCGCCAGGCCGTCTTTTTGGGTCGAGGGCCGGCGCTGCCCGCTGCCGCGGGTCCAGGTCTTGATCGTCGCGTCGCGACCCGCGGTGTAGAACTTGTCGGCGACCCCGGAGATCAGCGCCGTGGTGCGGTCGGTGTGGCCGTTCTTGCCGCCGCGGTCCTCCGCCTCGAGCTGCCCGCGCACGTGCGTCAGCAGCAGGCGATTGTCGCCGCCGACCGACATGACCCGCAGCTCCTCGGGCTCGAACAGCAGCCCGGTGATCGCGCCCTCGTGCAACTTCTTCGACTCGGCCGCGAAGAACTTGTCCTTGTCCTCGCAGTCGAACACGCTGAGCGAACCACGGTCGCCGCCGACCACCAGCCACACCCCGCTCGGGTCGCTGGTGATCGCCGTGCCGAACTCGTTGAGCGGCAAGCGCTGCAGCTCCTTGCCGTCCTTGCGCGCGACGATCACGAGCTCCTTGCCGCAGACCACCGCGAGCCGGTCCTTCGCCGCCAGGGCGATCGCCACCGGCGCCGGGTCGAGCTTCGCGCCGAGGGGCTTCGCCGCCTTCGCGTCGAGGCCGGCGCGATAGAGGTGACCATCGGTGCCCGCGAGGTACAGGTGCGTCTCGTCGGCGATCAGCGCGACCGCGCCGCCGCCGAGCGGGGCCGTCTGCAATTCGCCGGAGTCGAGGTTCAGGCGGTACAGCGCCGTCGCCTGGCCCTCGGGGTGGACCGTGGAGATCAGGACCGATGCGCCCTGCCCGAGCAGCGCCCGCAGCTCCCCGCGGATCTGCGTGTACTTGTCGGTCGTGAACTTGTCGCTCGTGGTCGCGGTCGACATCAGGCAGCGTCCTCCATCAGCAGCTTCAGATCTTCGTGCGCCTGGCCGATGCGGGCCAGCGCCACCATGCAGGCCGCGCGCTCGCTCGCCCCGCGGGAGCCCATGAACTCGCGCAGCAGCGGCGCGGCGAGCCCGGCGAAGCCGCGGTCCTCGAGCGCCAGGTCGCGCATCGACTCGATCAGCGCCAGCTTGGCCTTGCGGGCCGGCAGCGGCCTCGCGCGGCGCCTGGCCTTTGGTTCATCCGATTGCGGCTGAGCGGCCACCTCGGCCTCGGCGGCCTTCGCCGCCTCGACCGGGAGCTTGGTCGGCGGGATCGAGAACAGCACCCGGCGCATGAACGCCTGCAGCGCCTCGTTGCTCGCGGGTGGTTTACCGGGACGCGGCGGCGCGCCGATGCCCTGCGGCGGAATGACCGTCGACGCGCCGGCGGGCGCCTTCGGATCCGGCTTCTTCGCGGCGGGCTTGCTGCCGCGCGGCTCCGGACGCGGCTGCGGCTTCCAGTTCTCGGTGATGCCGCGCGCGTGATAGAGCGACCAGATCGTGCGCACCACGAAGGACGTGACCTGGCGGTCGGGCGACTCGCTGAGGCGAAACAGCTCCTCGGGGATCGCCAGCTGCGGGTAGCGGTGGATCAGCTGCATGCCGAGGCCGCGGGTCTCGGACACCAGGCTCTCGCAGAAGCCGTAGACCGCGGTCGCGGTGAGCGAGGCCGGGTCGACGCGGTAGCGCTTGTGCTCGGCGGACTCGTCGGCGAGCAGCGCCTTGGCGAAGAACTCGCGGACCTCCGGGTAGGGCGCCTCGGTGACCTCGACGATCTCGTTGATCGGCGGGGCCCAGCGGGCCAGCTCCCAGCGCAGCAGGTCGAGGCCGAACTGGCGCAGCGGCGCGCGGGCATCGACCAGCAGCGGCTTGACCCGCGCCCAGGTCAGATACGACGCGGGGATCTCGGCGCCCGGATCGACGGGGCGGTCGGTCTGCGCGAGGCTGATGTCGGGGTGGTGGCGGCGGATGTAGTGGCGGGCGAAGCTCGCCTGCGGCGCGTCGGCGGGGCCCGGTCCGGTCGCCATCTCCCACAGGCGATCGCAGCCCGCGCCCACGGCGTCGGCCGTGAACTCGCGCTGCTCGCCGGCCAGCATCTGCAAGAAGGCCGTCTCGGAGATGATCTTGATGCCCGCGCCCTTCTCGACCAGCTTCTCGGCGGCGACCTGCTTGCTGCCCTTGCGGCCGTTGCCGTACAGCGGCGAGCCCTCGTCGCCGATCACCAGATAGTCGAGCTTGGCCGTGACGCTGCCGGAGTTCTTGCCGCCTGCGCCGGTGACCTTGGCCTCCGCCTCGTCGCGGACCATCGTGTTCAGCTTGCCCGTGAACAGGAAGCTCTTGCCGCCGAGGTCGATCGTCTTCGCGGAAGCGGATGCTTCCTTCTTCGGCGCCTCGGCCTGCTTGGGAGCGAAGTCCGCCGGCACCAGGGCCTTGGTCATGTACTCGAGCGCGAACTCGCGGTAGTGCGTCTCGGGGCGCAGCGCGAGCTGCATCAGCCAGTCGAAGCCGAGCTGACCGGGCGAGAAGCGGCGCACGTCGCTGAGGAAGCCGAGCGCGCTGCGGGCCAGGTCCTCGCTGAACTTCAGGTCGCGGGCCCAGGGTAAGCCGCCGGCGATCAGCGCCTTCAGCCACGGGTCGGCGTCCCAGCTCGGATGGAAGGCCACAGCCCGCCAGAACTCGGCGCCGATGTCCTCGGCCTTGATGCGCTCCTCACCGATCCACTCGAGGATGGTCGCGCGCGCGTGCGGGTGCAGGACCATGCGCGCCAGGAACTCGCGCCCGAAGTCCTCGCCGGGGAACCGGGACAGCGCGTCGAGGGCGAAGCGCGCCGCGTTCGCCGAGACCCGCGGGTCGTCCAGCAAGTCGCGGAAGAAGCTCGCCCCCAGCGACTTGTGGGTGTGCACCTTCGTCAACAGCTCGCTCGCGAACTCGAACACCTTGCCGCGCTCGTCGAGCAGCCGGTCCGCGAACCATGCCGGCGTCAGCTCGCGCGCCGAGTAGTGCTTGCGCAGCGCGCTCGCGGCGAGCTCGTGCGCGTACTGGGTCCCGAGCAGCTGGCCCCACGCGTCGAGCCCGATGTCCTTGCGCGGGTCGCGGTCCCCGAGCAGGTCGGCGGCGAGCTTGCGCACCTCGACGTTGCTGTTGTTGGCGAGGCGCAGCAGACGGCCGAGCTCGAGGTCACGGGCGTGCGTGCGGGCGTAGGCGGCCGCGTAGACGCGGGCCGGGTCGCTGCTCGAGTCGAGCAGGCGCAGCACCGGCTCGTGCAGGCCGAGCTCGCGAAAGCTGCCCTGCTCGAACTTCGGGACATTGCCCAGGAGCCAGATCACGAACTCGTCGACGGTGGTCGACTGCACGGCGATCAGGCGCACGACCCAGGGCGCCTCGACCTCGCGCAGGCTCGCGCGGAAGTCGGTCTTCAGGGCGGCGGCCGCGAACTTGCGGACCTGCTCCGAGTTGGCGCGCTCGAGCAGGGTCAGCACCGGCCGCGGCGTGCGGCGCCACAGCTCGGCGTAGGCGCGCTCGTTCAGCGAGGCCCCGCTCGCGCGCTGGATCTTGAAGTTGCGGCGCGTGTACTTCTTCGACTCGTGGTGGAGGATGTGGTTGTAGACCCAGGTCCTGGCGAACGCGGTGCTGTCCTCGTAGGCGCGCAGCACGTCGACCGCGGCGTCGACGTAGGCGGGCGCGAGCGCCTGCCCCGTGCGTCGCAGCACCCGCCACGCGCGGCGGACCAGGTAGCCCATCGTGCGCCGCGAGATCTCGCGATAGCTGCCGGCCTTGGTCGCGTAGGCGGCGTCGAAGCGGGCCGCGAGCGCGCCGAGGATCTCGGTGTCGCCCTTCTCCTCCGCCTCCTTGAACACCCGCTTGAGCCCGCGCCACGGGCCCCAGCACAGCGGCACCTTGCGGATCACCTCGAGCAGCGCGGCCCGCTCGTAGGCGCCGTTTTTGTGCCACAGCTCGATGATGATCTGGTGCAGCTGCAAGCGCGGCGGCATCGGCAGCTCGGCGGCCGGCGCCTCGAGCGTCTTCATCGTGTCGATGCGATAGCGGGCGCGGGCCTGCGGCGCCTCGCGGCGAAACTGGTAACCATTCAGATGCGAGATGAAGCTAGCGAAGCTCAGCGCTCCTTCACGCGGCGGCTGTTTCGGGCGTGGATCCGGGGCCGTCGCCAGCGTGACGATGAGGTTGGCCAGGTCGGGGTCGCGGCTGTCCCACGCGCGCCGGATGTCGTCGAGGCTGAGTTCAAGGCCCATCGCTAGCTCCCTGAGGCGAGGCCGGCCCCCGAACGGGCGCCAGACGCAGGCCGCGAGCATGCCTCAGCCGCGCGGCCGGCCACAACCGCGGTCGCCGCCGGTCTTCTGCGGCTCATGACTGGTTTTCGCGCGTGGACGTCATCAAATCGCGCATCGACGGCTCGTTATCGAGCCATATCAGCGCACGAAGATCGCCCCGCTGTAGATCCACGGCACCGGCTTGTCGGTGTAGCTGGCCGCGACCTCGCCCAGGTACGGCGCGAGCTGCCGCGGCGTCATCCACACCTCCACGCGATACACCCCGGGCCCCGGCACCACGAGCTCGAGGGGCCCCTCGGTCCAGCTCTGCAGCAGCTCGCGGCCGTCCGCGGTGGCGCGGTACAGCCGGCCCTCGATGCCCGGCGTCTCGCTGCTCTGCGGGCTGCGTGGATCGAGGCGCGGCAGCGCGGCCACCAGCGTGAGCCCGGCGCTCGCCGTGACCTCGGCGCCCATCTCGGTGACGGCCTCGCCGGCGCGCGCGTGGAAGTCGAAGCCGATCGGTGTGCCGAACGCCTCGAACACGATATGGTTGTTGCCGGCCCTGAGCGCCGCCTTCGCGGTCGCCGGAGCCAGCGGACCGACCACACGGATGCGATTGTTGAACCACCGGATCATGCGCCGGTACGAATCGATGCGCTCGCCGTCGGAGGCCTTGCTCGGCAGCACGTTCTGGTGGGCATCGGTGCCCGCGGAGATCGTGAGGCGCTGCGACTGCCCGAGCTGCTCGAGCGCGACGATCGACGGCTCGTTCGGCAGCAGGAAGCCCAGCGGCGCCAGATCGGGCACCGGCAGCGGACCTGGGCCGAAGAAGAACGGTGACACGTCGGTGAGGAAGCCGGCCGGGTCGAGCCCGAGGTACTGCTCGCGAATCTCGGGGTCGAGGTTGGCGTGCAGCTGGTAGAGCTCGAGGCCATCGAGCCCCAGCGTCGCCAGCTCGGCGAGGTCGCGGCTCTCGGTGTGCGCGACCCAGGCCAGCGCCCCGACGTCTTTGATCTGCTGGAACGACGCCGGTGACGACACGCCGTACGCGTCCGGGACGTGCTGCTCGAGCCCGAGCGGCATCATCGAGCCGCTCTCGACCCCGGGGATCACCAGCACGCGATGTCCGTTCGCGCACACCATCCAGCTGGCGATCGCTGTGCCGCCGGCGCCGAGCACCGGCTCGTCGTCGCCGCGGATCAGCAGCATCTCCTCGATCGTCGCCTCGGTCGCGTGCGTCGGGTGGTCGGTGGTGAAGGCCACATCGATGCGGGTCACGCACAGCGCCGCGCGCAGGTCCATCAAGCAGTCCTCGTCGGGCACACCATCCGGCTGCGGGTCGCCGTCACAGGCGTCGTGCGAGTGGTGCGAGTGCACGTGCACGATCGCCCGGTAGTCCCGCTGGCCTCGCACCTCGCAGCCGGAGAGGTCGGGCTGCCCGGGGTCCCAGGCGATCGGCACCTCGGGCGCCGCCGTGTCACCACACGCCACCGCCTCGCCGGTCGTCGACTGCTCGCCCGTCGAGCTCGAGCTCGAGCTCGAGATCGAGTCTGATCCCGTGGTCGGCAAGGCCCCGGTCGTGCTGCTCGCCGGCGGCCCCTCCGTCGCCGTCCCGCTGCTCGCCTCGCCGGTGCTGCTGGTCCCGCCGCCGCAGCCGCCCAGCACCATCGCCGCGACCGCGGCCCCGTGCATGCTCATCCTGCGCATGAAGTGTGCGTCCATCATCGCGCGAAGTTATCACGCGCTCGCCGGCGAAAGCGGTCACTCATGCATCTGCACGAAAATATGCAGGCTCTGCTGCGGGCTTCAAGCGTCGCGCAGGGGCGGCCCGGGGCGCACGCCGCCGAAGCACGGCCTCGCCTCGTCGCAGCCCTCGGGCACGGCCGGCTCGTCGTCCGGGCCCCAGGGCTGGCAGGTGCGCAGGCAGGTGTAGGGCACCTGATTGCGGGCGAACGCGAAGCGCTGCTCGCCGGGCGAGGCCTCGCGGTCGAAGCCCTTCCAGCGCAACAACTGGCAGATCTGCGGGCTCTCGGGCTTCGTCATGGCGGGTCCTTGAGGTCAGCGGGGGCGAGCGCCCGCTCGAGCGCGGTCTGGATGGTGGCGCGAAGGATGTCGAGCTTGTGGGCGGCGCCCGGGGGCGAGCGGGTGCCCTCCCCGGCGAGGCCGGCCGCGTCGATCAACAGGGCTGCGGTGGGCCGCTGGGCGAGCAGGCGCTGCTCGACCGCGGCGAGGCGCAGCGGCACGTTCGCGACCCCGCCGACCGCGACGCGCACGAAGCGGATCGCCCCGTCGGTGACCACCACACGCACGACCGCCTCGGCGAGCGGCCAGTCACCACGGGCCCGGCTCGAGGTCCGCTGAAATCCGCTGCGCTCGTTCGGCAACGGCGCGGGCACCTTGACCGCGAGCAGCACATTGCCCGGCGGCAGGCGGTGCGCGCGGCCGGGGTCGGAGCCGTCGCCATAGAGCGCGGCGAGCGGCCAGGCCTCACCGGACGCGGCCCCCAGGAGCTCGAGCTCGGCGTCGTATGCGAGCAGGGCGACCGCCAGGGTCGACGGATGCGGGGCGATGCAGGGGCCGAGGTCGATGCACGCGTGCTGCGAATGATCGCCGGTGCGCGCATCACAGCTGTTACCGCCGACCTGGAAGCAGCTCGCGCCGGGGCGCCGGAAATACCAGCAGCGCACCGACTGCAGCAGATTCCCGCCGATTGTCGCCACATTGCGGATCTGCGGGGTGGCGAGGTCACCGGCGGCGGTCGCCAGCCCGGGCCAGCCTTGTGACACCTCGGGGTTGCTCGCCAGGGTCGCGATGCGCACCCGACTGCCGAGCTGCAGGGCGCCGGCTTGCACCGCGATCGTCTCGAGCTCCGGGACATCGCGCAGGTCGACGAGCGGACCGCCGGCGAGGCCGAGGCGGCGGCGATCCTGCAGATCCGTACCACCGGCGCGCAGGCTGCGAGCGCCGATCTTGAGCAGCGCGTCGCGGTTGTTGGGAAATTCGATCATACGGGCACCATGCCGGCGAGCACGCGCTCGGGGCGGATCGGGAGGTCGCGCGGGCGAAAGCCGGTGGCGTCGAAGATCGCGTTGCCGATCGCCGCGGCCGGGGCGAGGGTCACCAGCTCGGCGAGGCCGACTCCGCCGCCGCCCGCGTTATCAAAGCCCTCCTCGACGAAGTGCACCTCGCTCGCGCCGACATCCGAGATCCCGGCGATGCGATAATCCTCGAGCCCGCCGGTCAGCAGCAGGCCGCTGCGAGGATCGAGGCGGCGCTCCTCGTAGAGCGCGTAGCTGATGCCCTGCGCGACCCCGCCGAGCACCTGGCTGCGCGCGAGCACCGGCGCGACGATGCGGCCGGCCGCGACGCCATGAAACGACCGCAGCGTGCGCACCAGGCCGAGTCGGGTGTCGACCTCGACCTCGAACACGTGCAGCGCACCCGCGATGTATTTGCCGACCGCGAGGCCGCCGACCAGCGGTGGGAAGAACCATCCGCCGCGATCGCGACCCCGCGCGCCCACGAAGCTCGCGGGCGGGGCGGCGGCGAGCACCTTGGCCCACGGCAGCAGGCCGCCGGGGTGCTTCACGC
>NZ_JACCSO010000244.1 GCF_013812955.1 Nannocystis sp.
GCGCGGCGGTGCCCGACACGGCGCTCGCCGACGAGGAGCGCCGATTGCTGGCGGACCTGCGCGCCGCCCTGCGCGGCGGCCCGGGTGCGCCCGAGACCGTGCAGCTGTGTGCCGGACGCGCCGGCCCGCAGTTGACGGCCGGTCCCCACGGACGCCTGCTGATCGGCCGCGAGCACCCCGATCTACTCGCCTGCATCGCTGCCCGCCGCCGCGGCGCAGCGTGGCTGTACCCGGCCTGCGTGGCGCTGCTCGGCGGCCACGCCCTGCCCGCGACCTCGGCCCGCGCGACCTGGCTGCGCCACTGGCAAGACCGTTGATCTGATCCACCTCCGCCGACACCGTCGCAAGGCCGCGCGCTGCGCCCGAGCTGTGGCATCATCCCGCGGCGCATGCTCGACCATCTCAGCGAGCTCCTCCACCTGATCACCCGCTGGGCGCACCTGATCGCGGGGATCATGTGGGTGGGCAACTCGATGCTGTTCAACTGGCTCGACCGCAACCTCGAGCGCCCGCCGGACGCCAAACCGGGGCTGATCGGCAACATCTGGATGGTCCACTCGGGCGGCTTCTACGAGGTCGAGAAGAAGTCGCTCGCGCCCTCGCAGATGCCGAAGACCCTGCACTGGTTCAAGTGGCAAAACGGCATCACCTGGCTCAGCGGCATCGCCCTGCTGATCCTCGTGTTCCACCTCGCCGCCTCCTCGACGATGGTCGATCCCGAGGTCGCCGACATCAGCCCCAGGCTCGCGGTCCTGATCTCCGCGCTCTCACTTCCCCTCGCTTACCTCGCCTACGACCTCGTGTGGCGCACAGCGATCGGCAAGCGCCCCGCCCTCGCCACCGCCCTCACGATCGCCGTGGTCGTCGCCGCCTCGGCGGTCTACTTCAGCTACTTCAGCGGCCGCGCCGCGTACATCCACGTCGGCGTGATGATCGGGACGCTGATGACCGGCAACGTCTGGCTCGTCATCATGCCCTCGCAGCGCGAGCTGATCGCCGCGACCATCGAGGGCCGCGAGCAGGACCCCGCGATCGGCTACCAGGCCAAGTCGCGCTCGGTCCATAACAACTACTTCACCTTCCCGCTGCTGTTCATCATGCTCAGCGGCCACTTCCCCTCGACCTTCAGCCACCCGCAGAGCTGGCTGGTCCTGGCGATCCTCGCGCTCAGCAGCGCCGGCATCCGCTACCTGATGAACATCAGGTTCGAGAACCCGCGCTGGCTGTTCCCGGCGGTCTCGCTGTTCATCAGCGGGTTCCTGCTGACGCTCGTCGTGATCTCCGACCGCGACATCCTCGGCTCGCGGCTGCCCGCGCGGACCACCCCGGTGCCCTTCGGCGAGGTCGCCGACATCATTCACAAGCGCTGCACGACCTGTCACTCGTCGACCCCGAGCGACGCGGTCTATCGCGCCGCCCCCAACGGGGTGATGTTCGACACCCCCGAACAGATCGTTCGCAAGGCGACCGACATCCAGCAGCGCGCCGTCACCCTGCGCAACATGCCGCTCGCCAACATCACCGGCATCACCCGGGAGGAGCGCGCAGCGCTCGGCGCCTGGGTCGAGCAGGGCGCCCTCGGCCCAGAGACCACCGAGACCACCAAGCCATGACCACGATCGACCTGGTGCTCCGCGGCCGCCGCGTCGTCACCCCCGAGGGCACGCGCGCCGCGTCCGTGCATGTCGCCGACGGCCGCATCGTCGCCGTCGCCGACTTCGACGCCGTGCCCGCGGGCGCGAAGCTCGTCGAGGCCGGCGACGCCCTGCTGATGCCCGGCGTCGTCGACACCCACGTGCACATGAACGAGCCCGGCCGCACCGAGTGGGAGGGCTTCACGACCGCCACCCGAGCCGCGGCCGCCGGCGGCGTCACGGCGCTGGTCGACATGCCGCTCAACAGCATCCCCGCGACCACCACCCTCGCGGCGCTGCGGGCCAAGCAGGCGGCATCTGCGGGCCAGCTGTGGGTCGACGTCGGCTTCTGGGGCGGCGTCGTGCCCGGCAACGTCGGCGAGCTCGAGGCGATGGCCCGCCACGGCGCGCTGGGCTTCAAGTGTTTCCTGGTCGAGTCGGGCGTCGAGGAGTTCGGCTTCGTGCGCGAGCCCGAGCTGCGCCCGGCGATGATCGAGCTCGCAAGAATTCGTTCGACCTTGCTCGTGCACGCCGAGGTGCCCGAACCGATCGAGGCCGCCGAGGCCGAGCTCAGGCGCCAACACGCCGACCCGCGCCGCTACCTCACCTACCTCGCCTCGCGCCCGCGCGCCGCCGAGGACGACGCGATCCGCCTGATCGTCGGCCTGTGCCGCGACACCGGCGCGCGCACCCACGTCGTGCACCACGCCTCCTCCGACGCCCTCCCGCTGATCGCCCACGCCCGCGCCGCCGGCCTGCCCTTCTCCGCCGAGACCTGCCCGCACTACCTCAGCTTCGCCGCCGAGGACATCCCCGACGGCGCCACCGCCTTCAAGTGCGCGCCACCGATCCGCGAACGCGACAACCGTGAGCTGCTGTGGCAGGCGCTGCGTGAGGGCGTGCTCGAGCTCGTCGCCTCCGACCACTCGCCCTGCGCGCCCGCCCTCAAGCGCCAGGAGCTCGGCGACTTCCAGGCCGCCTGGGGCGGCATCTCCGGCCTGCAGCTCGCGCTCTCCGTGGTGTGGACCGAGGCCCGCAGCCGCGGCTTCAACATCACCGACGTCGTGCGCTGGATGTGCGCCGCCCCGGCCGCGCTCGCCGGCCTCACCGGTCGCAAGGGAGCCATCGCCCCCGGCGCCGACGCCGACATCGTGATCTTCCGCGACGACGAGACCATGACCGTCGAGCCCTCCCGCGTGCTGCATCGCCACAAGATCACCCCCTACGCCGGACGCACCCTGCTCGGCGTGGTCGACAGCACCTACCTCCGGGGCCAGCGCGTGTACCACCGCGGCGCCCTCGATCACGGCCCCAGCGGCCGGACCTTCGCCCGAGAGCAACTTTAATTTTAATAACTTGGAAAGTTGGAGCGCCCATGACAGCAGAGTTTCGCGGCCTCATCGACCTCGCCGCCGCCGCGTACGGCGGCGTGGCCATCCTGGCCAACGACGAGTTCTTCGCCGAGAAGGACAACCTCCTGCGCGCCCATCCGGCCGTCTGGAAGGAGCACGAGTACACCGACCGCGGCAAGTGGATGGACGGCTGGGAGACCCGGCGCCGCCGCGAGCCTGGTTATGACTGGTGCATCATTCGCCTCGGCCTGCCGGGCGTGGTGCGCGGCGTCGTCGTCGACACCGCGTTCTTTCGCGGCAACTTCCCCGCCGAGTGCTCGATCGACGCGTGCACCATCACCGGCCCCGACCTCGCCGCCGCGCTCGATCCTTCCACCAAGTGGACGCCGATCCTCCGGCGCTCCCCGCTGCAGGGCGACACCCAGAACGAGTTCGAGATCTCCGGCGAGCAGCGCTTCACGCACCTGCGCCTCAACATCTTTCCGGACGGCGGCGTCGCCCGCCTGCGCGTGCACGGCGAGGTCCGCCCCGACTGGGCGCGCCTCAGCCGTCACGGCGGCCTCATCGACCTCGCCGCGCTCGAGCACGGCGGCTGGTCCGAGGCCTGCAGCGACATGTTCTTCGGCGCGCGCCAGAACCTGCTCGCCCCCGGCAAACCCTTCAACATGTCCGACGGCTGGGAGACCCGCCGCCGCCGCGGGCCCGGCCACGACTGGAACCTGATCCGCCTCGGCGCCGCGGGCACCATCCGCCGGATCGAACTCGACACCACCCACTTCCGCGGCAACGCCCCCGGCCGGGTCATGCTCGAGGCCGAGTCCTTCGACGGCGAGTGGCGCGTCCTGCTCCCCGAGACCCCCGTGCAGCCCCACACCGTGCACAGCTTCGAGGACCAGCTGCGCGTGCTCGGCGAGGTCCGCCGGGTCCGCCTCAACGTCTACCCCTGCGGCGGCGTCGCTCGCCTGCGCGTGTTCGCGGAGGTCGCGTCGGAGTTGTCGGCGGCGATCGAGCGCCTCAACCAGGCCTCCGACGAGGAGGCGCAGGCCGTGCTGCTCGCCTGCTGCGGCGCCCCCCGCTGGGCCGCCTACATGGCCGCGCAGCGCCCCTTCGAGGACGCCGCCGCCCTGCTGCGGGCCGCCGACTGGATCTGGTGGCGCCTGCGCGAGGCCGACCACCTCGCGGCCTTCGCCGCCCACCCGCGCATCGGCGAGCGCAAGGCCGAGCACGACACCGGCGCCCAGGCGGCCACCTGGTCGGCCGGCGAGCAGTCCACCATCCATCAGGCCACCACCAGCGTGCGCGAGCGCCTCGCCGCCGCGAACGTCGCCTACTTCGATCGCTTCGGCTTCAGCTTCATCGTCTGCGCCACCGGCAAGACCGCCGAACAGATGCTGGCCCTGCTCGAGTCGCGCCTCGGCAACAGCCACGCCATCGAGCTGCGCACCGCGGCCGAGGAGCAGGCCAAGATCTCCCGCCTGCGCCTCGAGAAGCTCGTGGAGGGCCGCTGATGGGCATCACGACCCACATCCTCGACACCGCGACCGGACGTCCGGCCGCCCGCGTGCCGGTCCAGCTCGAGCGCCTCGAGGCCGGCGTCTGGCACCCCGTCGGCAGCGGCGAGACCGACGACGACGGCCGCCTGCGCACCTTGCTGCCGCCCGGCCCGGCCCCGCACGGCACCTACCGGATCCGCTTCGACACCCGCGCCTACCTCGGCGCCGGCGCCTTCTTCCCCGCGGTGCAGATCGAGTTCGTGGTCAGCGACGATCGCCACCACCACGTGCCGCTGCTGCTCTCGCCCTTCGGCTACTCGACGTACAGAGGCAGCTGAGCCCGCACCGCTCGGCACGGCGCCCACGACGCCGACCTCTCAGGCTTCGAGTGCCAACCCCGCGGCTGACAATCGGATCCGCCCGGTGCGATTCCTTCAGTCGGTAAAATATTACCCATTAAATCATTTAATGGGTAATATTTTACCCATCTTGCCTGTCTGTCGTTGATTTACGGGCGTTTGTGTGGGTAAGCTGCGACCCACCCTCGATCCACGGGCCTCAGGTGACCAACACTGTCCTTCCCTTCGAAGTCCGCCAGGCAATCGTCAAGCTCGGCGAAAATCTACGGACCGCCCGCATTCGCCGCCAGATGTCGAAGGAAGACCTGGCGACGGCCGCACAGATCTCGAGGAAGACCCTCTATGCGCTCGAGAAGGGTGCGCCCGGAGTCTCGATGGGCACGCTCGTGTCAGTGCTGTGGGCCCTCGGGCTCCTCGACACCGCGACGGCCGTGGCCGACCCGGACACCGACGAACACGGCCGCATCCTCGAGGCCGCCCGGCGACCGAAGCGCGTCGGCTCACCGAGCAGCACCGACAACGACTTCTGAGCCGTCATGCCTGCACCCCAGCAGTCCTGTTATGTCTACATCCAGCTCCCCGGGACCTTCGAACCGGTCACGTGCGCGTCGCTGAAGATCGTCGAGGTCGCGTCGGGCGCCTACGAGGGGACCTTTCAGTACGGGAAGCGATACCTGCAGCGCGAGAACACCGTCGCCCTCGACAGATTCCGCCTGCCGCTCACCGAGAGACCGCTCAAATTCACGAAGCTCAAGGGCGTGCCCGGGGCGGTCCGCGACGCCAGCCCCGACGCTTGGGGTCGGCGCGTCATCCAGGCAAAGCTGCAGCGGCCGGAGGCCGACATTCAGGAGCTGGAGTACCTGCTCCACGGTCCCGACGACGGCGCCGGCAACCTGAGCTTCGGGCGGGACATCAAACCATCCAAACCGCGCAGACCCTTCAACCGCACGCATCAGCTCGCGGCGCTCGTCGAGGCCGCTCAGCAGCTGGAGGAGGACGGCAGGCTCCCCCATGAGGTGCTGGAGGCGCTCGAAGCGGGCACGAGCATGGGTGGTGCGCGGCCAAAGGTCACCGTCGAGGACTCGAACAAGATCTGGCTGGCCAAGCTGCCGGAATCCGACGACCGCCAGAACTTTCAGCGCATCGAATACGCGACCCTCGAGCTCGCCCGAGCCGCAGGCCTCGACGTCTGCCGCACTCGCATGGAGACCGTGGGCACGCGCGAGGTCCTGCTCCTCGAACGCTTCGACCGCGAGTGGTCAACGGAGCACGGGACATACCTGCGGCACGGGCTGATCTCCGGACTGACCGTGATCGACGCCGAGGACGGTTACTTCGGCCGTGACCGTTGGTCCTATCCGCTCCTGGCCGACGAGCTGCGTCGCTGGTCGCGCAGCCCGGCCGAGGACCAGCGCGAGCTGTACCGTCGCATGCTCTTCAACGCCATGGTCACCAACACTGACGACCATCCGCGCAACCACGCCCTGCTGGGCACCCGCGGCGCATGGCGGCTGTCCCCCGCCTACGACATCGTCCCGAAGCCGATGGTCTCGAAGGAGCTCCGCGACCTCGCGCTCACCGTTGGGAAGTACGGGCGCTCCGCGGGCCGCTACAACCTGCTCTCCCAATGCGACGTATTCGGTTTGACCCTGGAGCAGGCGCGACACGAACTCGACACCATGCTGCAGGTAGTCCAGGGCTGGCAACAGTTCTATGGCGCCAGAGGCGTCGCCCGGGATGACCTCGAGTACCTCGAACAGGCCATCTTGCCGGAGTCCTTCTTCCGAGATAGCCCGCCGGACCTGGTGTGACCCGCATGCACCGCGGCTCCAGCATCAAGCCAGCCCGCGCCGATTTTTGAGGATCTTCACGAACGACCGCCCGCGCAGCTCTTCCAGCGTCACGCCGGCCCGCAGCGCCTCGTTCTCGGTCAGCGCCCCGCAGTTGATCCCGCGCAGGAAAAAATTCAGCAGCCCTTGACCGGTCGCCGCGTCATCAAAGACATCGCCGACCAGAGTCGCCTGCGCCGCCTTCGACATGAAGTTCGACAGCCGCTCCGACGCGGCCGACAACCCGCTCAAGAAGAACGCATAAGTGGCCGCGTAGCGGGTCGGCAGCTGGCCCGGGTGCAGGTCCCAGCCCTGGTAGTAGCCGCTCGCCAGCGAGTGCCGGACGTCGCCGGCGTGCAGGCGCCACGCGCCGTGCACCGCGCGGCGGTTATCGGCCACCTGGGCCGCGCTGAGCGAGCCGCCGGCCTCGGCCCGATGCGGCGCGACCGGCATGATGTTGGTGGCGCCGTCCGACAGCCATAAACCAGTGCCCGCGAACGCCATCTTCATCATGTGCCTGGCGAAGTCGCACGCCGGATGGCCCATGCGCTGATACTGGGCGGTGATGTCGTTGGCGGCCGTGAAGTCATAGACCCCGAGATGCGCGGCGACGCAGCGCCCGTCCGCGGCGCTGAGCATCTTCGGCAGCATGCTGGTGCCATCGATGTCGAGGATCGACTGGGTCGTCTCGATCATGAACTCCATCTTCAGCGAGCCCTGCAGCAGCGCCAGCGCGTCCTCGATCGCCGCGAACGCCGCGACCAGCGTGCTGACATGCTCGGGCGAGGTGATCTTCGGCAGCGTCACCACGAAGTTCGGCGGCAAGCGCCCGCCCCGGCTGTGCTGCACCAACGTCGTCACGAACACGTCCAGCGTCCGCAGCGCCCGCCCGCACAGCTCCCCCGACAGGGTCTTGATGCGGATGCCGATGAAGGGCGGCAGCGTGTCCTCGGCCATGCCCCGCGCGACCTCCTCCGCCGCCTGCACCGCGTGCCCGTCCTCCTCCTCGTCCGACCGGTTGCCGTAGCCATCCTCGAAGTCGATGCGAAAGTCCTCGACCGCCTCGCGCTTCAACTTCTCCACCACCCGCGCGTACACCGTCTCCGCCAGCCCCACCTCGAGGCCCAGCGCCTCCGCGAACCCCCCCGCGTCCGGCGCGTACTGCTGCAGCACCCGCAGCCCCAGCTCCCCGAGCTTCTTCGCCGTGTCGGCCTTGAACAGGTGGGCCCCGCCGTACACCGTGTGCACCGGCTGCCGCATGTCCGGCTCCCCGGGATAGCGCTCGGCCAGGCGCGCCTGGGTGGCAGACAGGCCGGTCGTCAGCTCGTGCAGCGTCTTCGCGGGGAGCGAGGTCTTGGTCGTCATGCCCGCCAATCTATCCCATCCAGCACGTGAGCAAAACCCGCCGCCACCCACCAGCCTGGACCATGGCCACCGGCCACAGATCCCCGCTACAAGACCCCGTGCTGCCGATCGACGACCCCGACGACCCACGCCTCGGCCGCTTCCGCGGCCTGATCGACCGCGGCGACCGCCCCGACCCGGACTGCTTCTTCGTCGAGAGCGAGACCGCCGTCGCCCGCCTGCTCGCCAGCCCCCACTTCACGACCCTCGCCGTGCTCGGCACGCAAGCCCACCTGCAGCGCCTCGCGCCCGCCTGCCCGACCTACCTCGTCACCCGCGAGACGCTGCGCACCGTCCTCGGCTTCGACCTCCACCGCGGCGTCATCGCCTGCGCCGCGCGGCCCCCACAGCTCGCCCCCAACCTGTCCTTTACGGCCTGCCCGATCGGACCTGTCCTCGGAGCCAGCTCCCTCGCTCCGAATCGACCTGTCCCCGAGGCCAGCTCCATCCCCCAGATCAGACCTGTCCCCGAGGCCAGCCCCCTCGCCGCCGCGCTGGCCGGCCCGCGCTGGACCGTGCTGCTCGTGCAGGGCCTCGCCGACCCCGCCAACCTCGGCTCCATCCTTCGCAGCGCCCGCGCCTTCGCCGTCGACCTCGTGCTGCTCGACCGCCGCGGCGCCGACCCGCTCAGCCGTCGGGCCGTGCGCAGCTCGATGGGCCACGTCTTCACGC